>CAZYDC010000048.1:0-15706 GCA_964646065.1 uncultured Planctomycetaceae bacterium
AAATCCGCTCAAGGCCGAACCCACCCACCGAAGGTCGCGGTCGTACAGCGCGGTGCCGGTGTATCGCGCGGGAATATTCGCCAGCACGTCATCGTCCAGCGAGAGCTTCTCCAGCAGTGGGCCGGTGTCGGGCAATCCCCTGGCCAACTCGACGAACGGTGCGTCGCCGCCGCCCCAGAGGATATCGACGCCCGGTTTGCCCGGCTTGCCGGAGCTGTCCTTCGTGCCGTAGACGTTCAAGAGGTATCCCTGGTTGGAATTGCCTCCGCCGCCCGCGCTGCGGCGGTCGAACGCGACCTTCTTGCCGTGCTCGACCGCGTAATGCAGCGAAAACGCCCACTCGAATTCGTCCAGGACGTTCTCGCTGTGGGCA
This sequence comes from uncultured Planctomycetaceae bacterium, assembly GCA_964646065.1. Lineage (GTDB taxonomy): Bacteria > Planctomycetota > Phycisphaerae > SM23-33 > SM23-33 > CAZYDC01. Next base: position 374 of record CAZYDC010000048.1, read on the forward strand.
CAGAGGATCACCAGCGTATCGGTGTCCATCTGGTCCAGCCCCTTGCCCCATTTCTCGCGGCACGTCTGGTCCGCGGCGGCAGTGCGGGAGTCGGCAGGCAGCGAAGAGGTCTTGCGGCAGGAGACCGCGCAGAGCAGCAACGCCGGCAGGAGGATAAGAGCGAGCTTTGATGGACAGTTCACGGCGGCGATTATAACGAACCGCGTCGTGCTTCCGAAAGGGCGGTTCTAATGTTGCGTGGAACAGTGTGCATTTCGGTTGAGGCTGTTTGAACTCAAAACCTCACGGGGTGCCCCACTGCGCCGACAAGCAAGCTGGATCTCACGTCGGCTTGCCGGTCGGCGCCTTGCTTCATTTCAAGAGGAAAGAACTCGGGCATTCAGACATCTGTCGAGGATGAACGTAACAGTAGAAGCACGGACGCGTCACGTCCCGCAAACCGAAATGCACGCGTGGAACAACTATTCTTGGTCAATGTCGCCAATTGAGGGTAAGATACATTTGGAAAGGGACACGGCATGGCCGCCAGGATACCGATAGACCGTTCGCGCATCGTTGAGTTTTGCCGTCGGTGGAGCATTGCGGAGTTCTCCCTTTTTGGCTCCGTTCTGCGCGAGGATTTCCGCCCGGATAGCGACGTGGACGTGCTCGTCGAGTTTGCCCCCGCCGCGCACTGGACCCTCTTGGACTTGGCGGAGATGCGGGAGGCCCTTGAAGCCATTCTCGGCCGCAAGGTGGACCTCTTGACGCGGCGGGGAGTGATGCAATCGCGCAATCCGCTTCGCAGAGAGGCCATTCTCTCGTCGGCGGAGGTGGTGTATGAATCGTGATCAAGTGTACCTGCGGGATATCCTGGCCTCGGCGGAGGCGACTCAGGAATACATTCAGGGGCTTTCGCTGGAGGCCTTCGTGGGCCTTCGCGAAAAGCAGGACGCCGTCATTCGCGCCCTGGAGGTGATTGGCGAGGCGGCCCGCCGTCTTTCGCAAGAATCGAAGAACGCCATCCCGGACATTCCCTGGCCCAAACTTATCGGGATGCGCAACATCCTGATCCACCAGTACGACAACGTGGATTTGGACCTGGTGTATGAGACAGTCCACAACTTCATCCCGCCGCTGATTGAACGCATCAAGGTTGTTCTGAGGGATTTACAGAGCTAGACAAACGTCGCGTCCTGAAAATCCGCAATCCGCATTCCTCAATCCGCAATTCTTCAGATTCCCAGATCCGCCTTGGTCAGCAGGGCCTCAAATTGAAAGCCGGCCTTTTCGATGTTCTCGCGGGCGCCTTCCTGGCGGTCGATGGTGGCGACGATCTTGGTCACGGTGGCGCCGGCCTCGGTGAGCACCTTGGCCGCCTCCAGCACCTGCCCGCCGGTGGTGGCGATGTCCTCGACCAGCAGGACCCGCTGGCCCTTTTCGAGCTTGCCTTCCATCATCTTGCTGGTGCCGTAATCCTTCTTGGCGTTGCGGACGATGAGGAAGGGTTTTCCGCTGGCCATGGAGGCCGCCGCCGCCAAGGCCACGCCGCCCAGTTCGGCCCCGGCGATCACGTCGGCGTCGGACGCCCGCGCGGCGAACAGCCGCCCCAGTTCGGCCAGGATGTCCGGCTGCGTCTCGAAGAGATATTTGTCCATGTAATACTTGCTTCGCCGCCCGCTGCGAAGCACGAAGTCGCCTTCCAGATACGCCGACGCCTTCACGCGAGCCGCCAATTCCGCCTTGTCCATGTAGCACCTCGTAATTTCCGTCAATAATCTGGTGGCATGGCGACGTTGTTTGTCGCCATGCGGCGTCGGGCGAGTGCCAGGACATGGCGACAAACAACGTCGCCATGCCACCCTTAATAGCCGACTCGCCGCGAGCGATAGGGAGATTACACGAAATCTTTCCCAATTTCTCAATGCAAATAGTTGCCTGCTTGTAGTGCGTCCGTAAGGACGTTCTTGAAGAACCGCCTGACGGCGGCACTACGAGCCTGTTTTCCCCTTGGCGGGCGGGCGAGAATCCGCTATCGTAGTAACCTCTATGTCTGCGGCGAAGAGTTCCGGTAACGATCTTAAGACGGTTCGGGACACCCTGGAGAGCATCTGGGTGGCCATCGTGCTGGCGTTCGTGCTGCGCGCGTTCGTGGTGGAGGCGTTCGTGATCCCCACGGGCTCGATGGCGCCCCGGCTGATGGGGCAGCACTACCAACTGCGTTGCCCCGCCTGCGGGTACGGTTTCGCTTTTGACGGAAAGTACGCTCCGTCCACCGCGCACTGCCCCAACTGCGGCCGCACCGGGGAGGGTTTCACTCAGGACGTCAAGGCCGAAAGCGACGGCGGCGACCGGGTCCTGGTGCTCAAGTACCTTTACGAGTTTCAGCCGCCGCACCGGTGGGACGTGGTGGTTTTCGTCAATCCGCAGGACAACCGGCAGAACTACATCAAGCGCCTCATCGGATTGCCGGGCGAGACGGTCGAGATCGTGCATGGCGACATCTTTGTCAGCAAGAACGGCAGGGACGGGCCCTTCGAGATCCAGCGGAAGACCGCGATGGCGCAGGACGCGATGTGGCAGATCATCTTCGACAACGATTACCAGCCGGATCGCACGGGGCGGTACTCCTGGCCCAATGCGCGGAAATGGAACCCCTCGAGCGGCCAATGGAAACTGGAGAATTGGAACCGGCAGTTCACCCTGGAAGACGGCCGGGGGACGCTGGACTTCATGGCCAAGCGGTCCGTGTTCGAGCCCAGGTACGGTTACAACGTGGACACCAACGGCAGCAACGAAAGCACCGACATTTGCACGGACCTGAAACTCTCGACGGTCTGGGAGCCTCAAAGCCCCGGGGCCACCCTGACGCTCCAATTGACCAGTTGGGACAACCTGTTCTTCGGCGATGTTTCCGCCGACGGCTCCTGCAAGCTCAGAATAAGAAAAGAAAATAAGCCCGGCGCGAAAACGACGCCGATGGGGACTGCGGACCTCCAGACATCGCTGCCGCAATTCCAGGCGGGCAAGGCCCACCGGATCGCGCTGACCCATGCGGACCTGGAGGTGACGTTGTGGGTGGACGGCCAGCCGGTCCTTCGCTCGACGCCCAGGGAATATGAAGTCACGTACCGGCAGTTGAAAAACCTGCTCAGATCGCGAGTGCCCGAACCGCAGGTGAAGATACTCGCCGAGGGCAAACAACAGTTGACCCACGTGCAGTTGATGCGCGACGTGTACTACACCTCGCCGAGCATCTATGAAATAAAGGATGGGCCGTACGGCGACGTCGCCCGCGCCAGGGGCCTTCGGCAGCGCTTGGACCCGGGCTGGGGCACGACCGACAATCCCATCACGCTGGCCGGCGGCGGGGCCGATCGGGACCTGGACGAATTCTTCGTCATGGGCGACAATAGTCCTTTCAGTCTGGACAGCCGATGCTGGACCGACGCGGCCCCGACCTTGCGGGTGTGGAAAGACCCCGTCAAACACTACGCGGCGATGGACGCCGGGCTCAAGGACGATGCCGACAACGTGCTCTACCAACTGGGCACCGTGCCTCGCTACAGCATGAAGGGCAAGGCGATGTTCGTGTATTGGCCGGCGGGCTTCCGGGCCTTCGGCTGGGCCATCATCCCCAACGTCGGACGGATGAGGCTGATCCGCTAATCCGCCGTTTGTAGTGCGTCCGTAAGGACGTTCTTGAAGATCCCTCAGGGACACTACGAACCGCGAAGATTCAGAAAGAACCCATGATACTTCTGGAAACAAGAAGCCTGATCAAGCGGTACGGCGGCCGGGCCGTCGTGAACAAGGTGTCCTACGTGGTCAACCAGGGCGAGATCGTCGGCCTGCTGGGGCGCAACGGCGCGGGAAAAACCACCTCGTTCCGCATGACCATCGGAATGATCACGCCCGACGAGGGCGAGGTTATTTTCGACGGCGTGGACGTGACGCGCATGGCCATGTTCAAGCGCGCCCGGCGGGGCATGGGCTACCTCAGCCAGGAGCCCAGCATCTTCCAGCGCCTGACCGTGAGGCAGAACCTTCTGGCCATATTGGAAACCATGCACCTGTCGCGCCGCGAACGGCGGGAGCGGTGCGAGGCGCTGCTGACGCAGTTCGGGCTCAAGAAGGTCGAGCACCAGTTGGCCCGCACGCTCTCGGGCGGCGAGCGCCGAAAACTGGAGATCGCCCGCGCGCTGGTGACCAACCCCACCATGATCCTGCTGGACGAACCGTTCTCCGGCGTGGACCCCATCGCCGTCCAGGAACTCCAGCACGAGATTCGCGGCCTCAAGGACCGCGGCATCAGCATCCTGCTGACCGACCACAACGTTCGCGAGACGCTGGCCGTGACCGACCGCTCCTACATCATCGACGACGGAAAAGTGCTCCGCGAAGGCACCCCAAAGATGCTCGTCAACGACGAACTGGTCCGGAAAACCTATCTCGGCCAGACCTTCCGCGGCGATGAGTTCGACCTGAAAGGCTAGCCGGGATTAAGGGTGGCATGGCATAAATGCTTTTGCCTTGAGGCAGATCCGACGGGAAAATACTTTGACTTGTATGGCAGGCGGGGCAAGAATGCGCTCAAGTAGGCGGTGCTGCCGCCAACGGGGCGGCCGACTCCCCATTCAAGGACCAGTTCTGGTGGATAGATGGAGCCTCCTTATGCCTCACAACGATTTTCATTTCAGCATCACGGTGATGACAGAAGATTTGGCAGTCCTGCATTGCCTGCGTGCGCTAAGCATGTTTTCCCAGAAAGAGGGAATCAATCGAATTCCTTGGGGAGGAACAAAGGAAAGTGATTGGCGCCAGCATCATAACATCGTTGTTTTTCATTTCACGTCTCCGAAATACCGAGCCAGTTTTGAACAAGAGGTTTTGCGGCTTCTTCCCATAGCAGCCCGTTGAAAAAGGCCATCCGGCGTAGCATGGGCGTCTCGCCCATGAGTCGCATGGGCATCTTGCCCATGTTCTTGGGCATTTGCACGGGCGGGACGCCCGTGAGACTCATGGGCAAGATGCCCATGCTACTTTTTCAACGGGCTGATAGGGAGCTGGACTAAGATTGGCGAAAGTGACGAGATCCCGGCAAAACCACAGGCATAGGCCACTGGCATACTCGTCAGAGGGAAGCGACGAGTGTGTCGTAGTCAGCGTAGGAACCGATCCAGAACCAGACCATGCAATCACCGTCCCTCACCCCAACGGCGCGCCATCCCAGTCCCACCCGCACGGAATAGACCGGCTTGGTATCGTGAACTCTCTTGAATCGAAGGGAGGGGTGTCGCGCGTTTTCCAGCCAAAGATCGAACGCCTGGCGAGCCCGCCGTTTGACATCGGCGGGAAGGTGGGCAAATGCCTGCCGGAATCTTTGGGTCGTGGTCGAGGTCAAGAGGCTCCGATCTTACTGGCGAGGATCATATCGTTTTTTCAAGCGGCACGGTTTTTCCTTGGCGATGTTCACCAAGGGCCTCAGCGGCTAAGGCCGCGAGTTTGTCATGGCTCTTCGAGAATTTCCGCGCCCACTTCCTCTCGGAAGAAAGTTCCTCAAGCATGATCTTGGCGAAGGCGTTCTGTTCCCTGGTCGGAAGTTTCAATGCTTCCCGCAGTGCCTTTTCAAGCAGTCTTGTCATCGTGTCAACCTCACCCTTTCCGATAGGATTATAACCGGAAAATCGGGGACAGACACCGATTTCGCAGACGAAATCGGTCTCAGTCCCCAATTTTATCGACCGCCGCGCGGAAGTTCCGCGCGAAGAGGCCGGCTTCGCTGGCTATGGTTTGGCTGGGCAGCGATCCGATGTGTCTCAGCAGCGAACTGCCGATGATTACGCCGTCACATAACCCGGACGGAAAATCAGGGACAGACACCGATTTCGCAGACGAAATCGGTCTCAGTCCCTGATTTCCTCTGCACAGCGCGACCGCGTCGGCGGGCGTCGTGACGCCGAAGCCCACCAGGAGCGGGTTGTTTTTGACGATGCCGCGCGCGCGGCGGAGGAAGTCGCTCGCCTGCTGCGGCAGGCCTTCGCGGGCGCCGGTGACGCCGGTGATGGAAACGCAGTACAGGAACCCTTGCGAGGCCTCATCCAGTTGGCGAAGGCGGTCGTCCGACGAGGTCGGCGCGGCCAGGAAGATCGGGGCCACGCCGCTGCCGCCCGCCAGTTCGCGGTATTCGGCGCTCTCCTCCAGCGGCACGTCCGGAATGATCGTGCCGTCGATTCCAATCGATGCGCAATGGGAAAAGAACTTGGCCATGCCGAAGCGGAAGATGGGGTTCGCGTAGCCCATCAGCACGATGGGGATCGGCGTGTGCTTGCGGATCTCCGCGGCAAGGTCCAGCGTGCCCCGAAGCGTGATGCCGCCGCGAAGGGCCTGCTCGGAGGCGGCCTGGATCACCGGGCCGTCCGCGATCGGGTCGGAAAACGGAATACCCAGTTCCACCAGGTCGGCGCCGTTGTCGGCCAGCGAGCGCACGATGTTGACCGTGTCGGCCGGGCGCGGATAGCCGGCGGTGATGAAGAACGACAGGACTTTCTTACCCGAATCCTTGACGGCCGTCAGTTTTTGTCGCAGCGTGGTGGTCATGTTGGCTCCGGAAGCAACGCTTGAGTAATGGCGGGCAGGTCTTTCTCGCCGCGCCCGGACAGGTTCACGACGACGGTTTGGCCGGCGGCGGTTTGAGGCATCAGCGTCTCCAGGTAGGCCAGCGCGTGGGCCGACTCCAGCGCCGGAAGAATGCCCTCCAGCCGCAGCAGCAGGGCGCACGCGCCCAGGGCCTGCGCGTCGGTGACGGAAACGTAGGTCACGCGGTGCAGGTCCTTGAGCGAACTGTGCTCGGGCCCGACGCCGGGATAATCCAGCCCTGCCGAGATCGAATGCGCGGGCAGAATCTGGCCGTCGTCATCCTGCAAGACATAGCTGTACGATCCGTGCAGGACGCCCGGCGATCCGGCGGTCAGCGTGGCCGCGTGTTTGCCGGTCGGCACGCCCAGCCCCGCGGCCTCGACGCCGAACATTTTCACGCCCTCGCCGATGAAGTCGAAGAACAGCCCGATCGAGTTGCTCCCGCCGCCGACGCAGGCGACCAGGCAGTCCGGCAGGCGCGTCTCTTTTTCGAGCATCTGGGCGCGGACCTCCTTGCCGATGACCGCTTGGAAATCGCGCACCATCATCGGATACGGATGCGGGCCGACGACCGACCCGATGACATAGAACGTGTCGCGAACGTTCGTGACCCAGTCGCGAAGGGCCTCGTTGGTCGCGTCCTTGAGCGTTTTCGAGCCGGCGTTCACCGGCAAAACGCGGGCGCCCAGCAGCCGCATTCGCGTCACGTTGATCTTCTGCCGCTCCATGTCTTCGGTGCCCATGTACACGTCACACGACAGGCCCATGCGGGCGGCGACCGTCGCCGTCGCAACCCCGTGTTGCCCGGCCCCGGTCTCGGCGATGACGCGCGTCTTGCCGATCGCCTTGGCCAGCAGGACCTGCCCGACCGTGTTGTTGATCTTGTGCGCGCCGGTGTGGCAGAGGTCCTCGCGCTTCAGGTAAATTCGCGCGCGGCCGTAATGCTCAGTCAACCGCTCGGCCAGGTACAGCGGCGTGGGCCTGCCGACATAGTCGCGCAGCAGGCTGCCCAGCGTCGCCTGGAACGTCGCGTCGGTTTGCGAGGCGACATACGCTTTTTCCAATTCCACCAGCGCGCTCATCAGGGTCTCGGGCACAAACCGCCCGCCGAATTTCCCGAAATGCCCGGTCTTGTCCGGCGCGGAATATGTTTGCATAGTCATGCCTTTCACCAAAAAAGCTTAGCCACGAATTTCGCGAATTACGCGAAAACAACAACGGCCTGAGTGGTAAACGGCGAAGAAACAAAAACAAATTGCGCGAAAACAGCAAAGAAAAGACATTCTTCTTTGCCTTTGCTGTTTTCGCGTCCGGGTTGTTTCTTGTTGTTCATCAGTCTGGTCTTTGTTGTTTTCGCGTAATCCGCGTAATTCGCGGCTAAATTTGTTTTGTTGTTAGCGTCCGATCCATGACCGGCGCGAGTTGCTTCAGCTTGTCCAGGAGGAGTTTCAATTTCTTTGGCTTGAGGGATTCGTACCCGTCCGAGAGTGCGGCGGCGGGGTCCTGGTGGACCTCGATGATCAGCCCGTCGGCGCCCGCGGCGATGGCCGCCATGGACATGGCCGGGACGGCATCCCAGATTCCCACGCCGTGGCTGGGATCGACGATGATCGGAAGGTGCGAGAGCTTTTTGATTACCGGAATGGCGTTGAGGTCCAGCGTGTTGCGGGTGGCCGTCTCGTAGGTGCGGATGCCCCGCTCGCACAGGATCACGTTGTAGTTGCCGCCGGTCAGGATGTATTCCGCCGCCATGAGAAGTTCCTCAATGGTGGCCGAGAGCCCGCGTTTGAGGAGCACCGGCTTTTCCTGCGCCCCCAGCGCCTCGAGCAGCGAGTAGTTCTGCATGTTGCGGGCGCCGACCTGGAGAATGTCGGCCGCCTGGGCGGTCATGGGCAGTGTTTCGATGTCCTTGACCTCCGTGACAATTCGCAGGCCGGTCTGTTCGCGGGCCTCGGCCAGGTATTCCAGCGCCTTGGCTTTTAGGCCCTGGAACGCGTAGGGTGAGGTTCGCGGTTTGTAGGCGCCGCCGCGCAGGAACTTGATGCCCAGTTCCTTGAGCATGAAGGCGACCTCGATGATTTGCGACCGGCTCTCCACGGAGCAGGGCCCGGCGATGATCGCAAGCTCGGGGCCGCCGATCGGCTCGCCGCTGACGCGGATAACCGAGTTCTCGGCCTTGGTGTCACGGCTGACGAGCTTGAAGGGCTTGGAGACCGGGATCGCGTCGAGCACGCCGGGCAGATTGAGAAACGTTTCCGGATCGAGCTTGCCGCGATTGCCGGTGATTCCGATGGCGAGGCGAAGCTCGCCGGGGATCTCGTGCGGCGTGAGGCCCATGGAGCGGATTTTCTCGGCGACGCGATCGACATCGGCTCGCTGGGCGTCGCGACTCATAATGATTAGCATGGTTCTGACCTCTTAGTTAAATAGGGTGACTGTCCCTATTCATTTGTGTTCTTCGTTGTTTCTCTCGTCGTTTCTTGCTCTTCTTTGTTGTTTCTTCGCTGTTTGAACTTGTCTTCCTACTCTGAGTTCTCTGTGTCTCTGTGGTGTCTGTCGTTGTCTTGCATTTCGGTAATTCTTTGAAAGAGCAGTGCGACCTTCGCGTGATCTTTTTTGCCGGGGGCGGATTCGACCCCGCTATTGACGTCGAGGGCGTAGGGTTTCACGCGGCGGGCGGCATCGACAATATTGTCCGGCGACAGGCCGCCCGCGAGGATGACGGGGAAATGCTTCTTCAATTCGAGCGCGACGTGAAAATCGGCGAGTTGGCCCGAGCCGCCGTACAGGCCGCCGGCGGCGCCGTCCAGCAGGGCGGCGGCGACGCGGTATTTCACGAGCGGGCGGAGGCTCTGGCCCAAACGAAAGCGGAAGGCCTTGATCGTCTTGAGCGGATATCCTTCGCAATCCTCCGGCGACTCGTCGCCGTGAAGCTGAATCGCGCCGATGCCGGTTTGCTCGATGATGCGGCAGATGTCGCGGCGGCGCTGGTTGACGAAAACGCCCACGGTCGTCACAAAGGGCGGCAGCGACGCGATGATTCGCGCGGCCTTGGCGGGTGCGATGAATCGCGGGCTGGCCTCGTAGAAGATGAAGCCCAGGGCGCTGGCGCCTTGGGCGGCGCAGAACAGGGCATCGGCCTTGCGGGTGATGCCGCAGATTTTCACAAGCGGTTTCACGGGGCGGTCCCTCCGTCCGTTGGGGCCGCGAACGCTTCGAGCAAAGCCCGCAAGGCCTGGGCGGGATTCTGCGACTTCATGAAATGCTCGCCGATCAGCGCGGCGCGAATGCCGTGTTGCGCCAGCGCGCGAAGATCGCTCGCGTTGCGGATGCCGCTTTCGCTCACGATGGTCGTGCCGGCCGAAATGCGCGGGCAAATCCGCAGCGTTTGGTTTACGTCCGTCACGAGCGTATCGAGATTGCGGTTGTTGATGCCGATGAGCTTCATCGTGTCAAAGTCCAGCTTGTCGAGTTCGCCGGCCTCGTGAATCTCCACCAGACATTCGATTCCGAGCCGCGCGGCGGCGGCGTGAAGGTCGGCGAGTTGCTCGCGATCTAGAATTCGCGCGATGAGCAGCACCGCGTCGGCGCCGAAAGCGCGGGCCTCGGCGAGTTGATACTCGTCGATGATAAAGTCCTTGCGAAGAACGGGAATCCGCACCGCGGCGCGGGCCTGAGCGAGGTCTTCCAGGGAGCCGCCGAAATAATGAAAGTCCGTGAGGACCGACAGGGCCGCGGCGCCATGCTGCTCATAGGAGGACGCGAGGGCGGAGGGTGAAAGGTCCGGCCGCAATTGTCCGCCCGACGGGGAGGACCGCTTCATTTCCGCGATGATCGCGAACGGTTTGGCGGCCAGTGCGGCGGCCAGCGAGAGCGGTTGCCGCCTCGCCTCCGGCCGCGCGAGCAGGTCGGCCGCCGAGACGCGGCGTTTGGCCTCGGCGACTTCCTGACGCTTTGTCGCGACGATCTTGGCCAAAATGTCGGTCTTGCCGCTCATGCGTGGCTCCGCTGGCGAAGGAGGTTCAGTTTGTCCATCGCCCGGCCGGAGTCGATGGATTCCTGGGCCATGGCGACCGCGCCCAGCGGCGAGGCCGCCTTACCGGAAGACAGAATGCCGTACGCGGCGTTGGCGACGGTGATGTCTCGCCGTGGGCCTTTTTCGCCCGCAAGAACGGCCAGGATCGTCGCGGCGTTTTCATGGGGCGTGTTGCCTCGGATTTCGCTGGGCGAGACGCTGGGCAGGCCCAGAGCGGCGCGGTCGATGGTGTAGGCCCGGCACGCATCGGCGCCGCGGACTTCCAGCACGTCCGTGGGCCCGCTGAGCGACACTTCGTCCAGCCCGTCCTGGGAATGCACGACGTAAACGCACTGCGATCCGAGCGAGGCGAACACGTTGGCCATCAATTGGGCGGCGGTGCGGTCGTACGCTCCGACAAGCTGACGCCGCACGCCGGCGGGGTTCGTTAAAGGCCCCAACAGATTGAAGCAGGTCTTCATGCCGAGTTCGCCGCGCGCCCTGGCTGCATGACGCAGCGACGGATGGAACAGCGGGGCAAACAGGAACCCAATGCCGATGCCGTTCACGCACGCCTCGACCTTTTCGGGCGCAAGCTCGACGTTTACTCCCATCGCCACAAGAACGTCGGCGCTGCCGCAGGAGCTTGAGACCGAGCGATTGCCGTGCTTGGCCACCGTGGCGCCGGCGCCGGCGACCACGAACGACGCTGCCGTCGAAATGTTGAAGGTGCCCGAACCGTCGCCTCCGGTGCCGCACAGGTCGATGGCGGCGGGGTCGTCCAGTTTCACTTTCACGCACCGCTCGCGCATCACCTCGACGAAGGCCAGCAGTTCCGCCGGCGTCTCGCCTTTGGCTTTCATCGCGACCAGGAACGCGCCGATCTGGGCGTCGGTGGCCCGGCCGTCCATGATGGTTCGCATGGCGTCGCGGGCCTCGTCCGGCGTCAGGTCGGCGTGCGAACAGAGTTTTTGAAGGTGCTTCCTCATGGCAACGTCTTATTCAAGGGTGGCATGGCGACGTTGTTTGTCGCCATGCGATGTCCGAAAGACACGGACATGGCGACAAACAACGTCGCCATGCCACCCTTAATGGAGAGTTTTCCTTTCATTTCGTCTTTACGTCCGTCGGTTCGCGCAGGGTTTCCAACCAGTTGGAAACGATCCGTCCGCCCGCGGCGGTCAAAATGGATTCCGGGTGAAACTGGATGCCGATGATCGGATGCGTCCGGTGCCGGACGGCCATGATCGTGCCGTCGGCGGTGGTGGCCGTGATCTCCAGTTCCGGTGGAAACTGCTCGGGTGAAATCACCAGCGAGTGATATCGCGTGGCAGGGAAGGGCGAAGGCAGGCCGCCAAACGGCGCCGCGCCGTGATGATGGATTTCCGAGGTCTTGCCGTGCATCAGGCAAGGGGCGTACGTGATCGTGCCGCCGTAAACGAGGCCGATGGCCTGGTGACCGAGGCAGACGCCGAGGATCGGGATCGTCGGCCCGAGCTGCCGGATGAGTTCCGGGCAGATGCCGGCGTTTTCGGGCCTGCCGGGGCCGGGGGATATGATGATCCCGGACGGCTTGCGGGCCGCGATGGCCGCGACCGTAGTTTGGTCGTTGCGGATCACGTCGATGTCGGGCCCGAAGCTGCCGACCAACTGCACCAGGTTGTAGGTGAACGAATCGTAGTTGTCGATGACGAGAATCATCAGGAGATCTCCTGCGCCAGTTTAATCGCATCGACAATCACGCGGGACTTGTTGAGCGTTTCCTCGAATTCGCGGGCGGGGTCGGAGTCGGCGACGATGCCCGCCCCGGCCTGGAAGTAGAGCTTGCTGCCTTTGGCGAACAGCGTGCGGATGGCGATGCAGAAGTCCATGTTGCCGGAGAAGTCGAAGTAGCCCACGCCGCCGGCGTAGATCGTGCGGCGGGAGGATTCCAACTCGTCGATGATTTCCATCGCGCGGATTTTGGGCGCGCCCGAGACCGTTCCCGCGGGGAAGGTCGCGCGAAGCACGTCCACGCAGGTTTTGCCCGGAACCATCTTGCCCGTGACGCGCGAGGCGATGTGCATCACATGGGAATATTTGACGATGCTCATCATGTCGCTGACCTTGACGGTACCGATCTCGCACACGCGGCCGAGGTCGTTACGGCCGAGATCGACGAGCATGATGTGCTCGGCCAGTTCCTTCTCGTCGGCCAGGAGGTCCTTCTCGAAGGCCTTATCCTGGGCCTCCGTCGCGCCGCGAGGCCGCGTGCCCGCGATGGGGTACACCTCCGCGACGCCACTTTCCGCGCGGACCAGGATCTCCGGCGACGAGCCGGCGATCTTCGTCTCGCCGAAATCGAGAAAGTAAAGGTATGGTGAAGGATTGATCACGCGAAGGGCCCGGTACAGGTTGAAAAGGTCCCCGTTGAATTGCGAACTGAACCGCTGCGAGAGCACAACCTGGAAAATGTCGCCCTCGGTGATGTATCGCTTGCCGGCGACGACGAGCTTTTCAAAATCCTCGCGGCTGGTCTCGGCCGTCGGCGAGGCCGGCGGGTGCTCGAACCGGGCCGGCGGTTGCTCGGGTGTTTTGAGCATGTTCTCGATGGAGGCGATTTCCGCCAGGGCATTTTCGTATTGCGCGCGAAGGTTCGTAGTGTCGCCGTAAGGCGATTCTTGGTTTGTAGCGCCGCCGTGAGGCGGTTCCTGGCCGACCAGCGTGTTGACAATAATAATGACCTGGTGCCGCAGATGGTCGAACGCGACGATCTTGTTGAACAGGCCGAGAATCGAATCTTCAAACCCCGCGTCGTTCACGACGCTGCACGGGAGCTTCTCGATGGACCGCACGGCGTCGTAACCGATGAACCCGACCAGTCCACCGGTGAACCGCGGCAGCGAGGGGTGGGGCGGCTGGCTGTACTGTTGCAGCAATTCACTAAGCAAGGTGAACAGGTCGCCGTCGTGTTTTTCCACCACGCCGCCGCGCACCAACTCGGTCGTCTGGCCGCTGGAGCGAACCAGGAACAGCGGGTCCCTGCCGATGAAGGAATACCGCGCGATTCGCTCGCCGCCTTCCACGCTCTCCAGCAGGAACGTGGCGGCGTTCGCAGTGCCGCCGTTCGTAGTGCCGCCGTGAGGCGGTTCTTGGTTTTGCCCGCGGAGCCGCAGGTACGCCGACACCGGGCTGACCGTGTCCGCCAGCAGCGACTTGCTCACCGGGATCACCTTGTACGACCGGCTGAGTTGCTCGAATTCTTCAAAGTTCATATAGGTTCCATGTTCGTATTCTGGCGTAGCATGGGCATCTTGCCCATGAGTCTCACGGGCGTCCCGCCCGTGTCTTCGCCGTTGTTGCCGTTCCTGCGCCAAAGAAGAAACGGAAGAAACAACGACACGGGCAAGATGCCCGTGCGACTCATGGGCGGGACGCCCATGCTACGGTTCTGAAGCCCCTTTAAGAGCGAGTGAATGATTGTGACGGATTTCAAGGACATCAAGATCGAAGAGCGGACGCTGGGCGGCAAGACGTTCAGCGTGGCCGTTACTCCGCACCTGAAGCGGCAGAGCATTCTGTCGGCGATCAAGGGATTGCTCAGCGGAATGCGGCTGACGTTCGGCTACTTCTCCCACCCCTCGAAGATCGTGACGCGGCAGTACCCCGAGAACCGCGCGACGCTGAAGTTCCCCGAGCGGTACCGCGCGAACCTTCGCCTGATCTATGAGGACAACGGCTATCACCGCTGCACCGCCTGCAAGCTGTGCGACAAGGCCTGCCCCAACGGTTCGATCAAGGTGATTACCCGCAAAGGCCCGACCGGAAAGAACGAACTGGACCGCTACATCTGGCGGCAGGATTCCTGCGTGTTCTGCAACGCCTGCGTGCAGTCCTGCCCGTTTGACGCCCTGGAAATGGGGCAGGAATTCGAGAACGCCGTCTACGACCGGCGGCTGCTGATTTACAACCTCAACCGCTATGCCGGGCCGCCCGCCTCGACGATCCTGAAGGAAGCGGACCCCGAAGCCCGGGCGAAAATGACGGAGCCTCGCGACCGCTACGGTGGGCCGGTGCCGCTCAACGGGCACGCCCTGCCCAACATCGTGCCGCTGAAGATCGCCGCCGCGGCGACTCAACCGCCCCCAGCCCCGGCGGGCGATTCGCAGGGAGGTGCGGCATGACGGCGGCTGCCTATACCGTGCTGTTCTACATGTTCGCCGCCTTCGCGGTCCTGCTGGCGATCGGCGTCACGAGCGCCCCGCGCCTGCTGCGGGCGGCCGTGTACCTGATGGGCGTCCTGATGGCCAGCGCCGGCATGTACGTCCTGTTGGGCGCGGAGTTCCTGGCCGGCATCCAGGTGCTGGTCTACGTCGGCGGAATCGTGGTGCTGATCGTGTTCGCGGTCATGCTGACCCGCTCGGCCGAGTTGCAGGTCGACAACCCATCGCCCAAGCGGAAGTGGCTGGCGGCCGTGGCTTCGGCGGCATTCCTGGCATTCACCGCCTCGGTGTTCTGGACCACGCAATTTCCGTCGGCCAACCCGGGCGGCGCGCCCGGCAATGACGTGTTGGCCATCGGCAAGGCGCTGTTGGACCAGGGCGCCAACGGCTACGTGCTGCCCTTCGAGATCGTCTCGCTGTTGCTGCTGGCGGCGCTGATCGGCGGAGTCGTGGTGGCCCGCAAGACTCCCCCGCCAGGCCAACCCTTCACCAGCGGCG
>CAZYDC010000049.1:0-15408 GCA_964646065.1 uncultured Planctomycetaceae bacterium
TTGCCGTCTTCGTAATGGATGACGTACTTGAAGTACCCGCCGCCGAAATACGCCGCGCCGTGCAGGAAGAACAGCGTGTCGAGCTTGCGGCCGATGGGGATGACGACCTTCTCGGGCAACGTGCCGGGGTTGCGCCAACTGCTCTTGAGGACGACCAGGCCTGGATCGGGCTTGATGTCGAAGGGCACCTTTCCGAATGACCGCTTGCCGGTCTTGACCTCTCGCATATCGGCGGTGGGGCCCTGGTCGCTCCAACCGCCCTTGCCGTTGTTGGCCTCGTCGTCGGCGAACCCGCGATTGGCGAATTTGCTGATGTCCACGTAGACGATCTCGCGGAACCGCGCGAACGGCAGGCGCGACGGCAGGCATTCCTGCGCCTTGGCGCTGGCGGGCATCGGGCCTGACTCAGTCTTGACGTTGATGTCGTCGAAATGCACGAAGCCCTTGCCCGGCCTCATGCCCACGAACAAGGCCATGCGGCCGGCCGTCTTGGGCGCGGTGACGGTTTCCTTCAAATCGGTCCAGTCAAATGTGCCCTTGGTGAACTTGGCGTTGTGGTCCTTGCCCTCGTCGTCGCGTCCGACGATGAACGCGCGACTTACCTGCTGGCCGGTCACGTTCGTGAACCGCACCCACACGGACACGCCGCCGTTGTCGCCCAACGGGGCCAGATCGACCGCGCCGCGAACCTTCATGGACACGTTGATCTTCGCCTCCGGCGCGGTCGGCAGGCAGGGAGTCCAGAAGCCCACGCCCTGCGCGAGCATCTTTTCGGGCGTCTTGCCCTTGACGCCGAGGTAGCGGTTGCCGTCGCTGGTCACCTTGCATTCCTCCTCGGTCATCTTGGGACCCTTGGTGGGCTGGTCCGCGTAGATGCCCCAGGCGGCGCCGAACACTTCGCCTTCGTCGTATCCGGCGTAGCAACTCGCCTGCCATGCGTGCTCGAAATTCCGCAGTTCGGGGTAGCCGCCGCCGAACGGTTGCTCGCTGTAATTGCCGTCGGCCACGCGCCAGAAGAAGGCCGGAAGGCTCGATGCCTCGAACCGCGCCGCGGCGGGGAACTTGTTGTTCAGGCCGGGGTCTGAAAGCATCTCGCGGGCCTTCCATCCGTTCTCGCCGACCGGCAGGCGAACCGTGACCGTTCCCGCGCCCAGGCTCTCGGGCGTCAGGTCGTTGTTCTTTTCGTCATAGGGCTTGGCCTCACCGTGGATTTCCCAGCCCTGCTTCTTCTGCATCTCCTCCAGCTTGGCGCAGCGAATCTTTCCGTCCAGGTCCAGCAGCATTCCCTGGTCGCCCTTGATGCGGTACCTGTTGTAATCCACCAGGCATTGGTCCCAACCCTGCGGGCCGAAATCGTAGCTGGCGCCGTAGCCCGAGAGCCCCAGGCTCGATCCGACGATCGCGTTGCCGCGGACCGTCATGAACGAGTTTTTCATCGGGTACATGCCGCGATTGTGCAGGATCACTCCGCTGCCCGGGCCGAAGATGTAGTTGTCCAGAACGCTCATGCGGCTGCAGTAGCTGCTGGCGACGCCCGCCTGGGTGTTGCCCATGTAGTTGCCGATAATCAGCGTGTCGTCGATGGCGTACTCGTTGTAGATGGCATAACCGGTGTTGTCGTGGAAGGCGTTTCCGTAGATTCGCGTGCCCGTTCCGCTGCCGTCGCCCCACCAGCCGCAGGCGTCGTAGAAGTTGTACCGGAACGTCATGCCGTAGCCCGTGCCCTTGAAACAGTTGCCGCTGCGGGAAAAGATGTTGTCCTCGAACACTGACGCGATGCCCGCGCACCCGTCGAGGTTCGCCTCGTCGAACGTGCAGCGGCGAAGGATGCTCGTGAAGCCCGAGCCGAACACCCCGCGAAACACGTTGTGCCGGAAGTAGCAGTCCTCGACGACGATGTTGTCGCCGAAGTTGACCATTCCGTTCCACGTGTCGCAGATCTCCAGGCCGCGAATGACCCAGTTGCCGCTGTCCGAGTCGATGCGGAAATTGCCGTCGAACCGGCGGATCAGGGTGAGCTGGTTCATATCCATCGGGTTTTTGCCGCCGGCGTTGACGCGGAGCTTGCGGGTCTTGCGGTCGTAGGTGCAGGCGGGGAAGAGGTCCCCGCCGATGTTGATCATTTCATCCTGCGGCGGCTTGTCGGTGTAGATGAACGGCTGCGGGCCAAGCTCGGGCACCGGCATCTTGCCGTCGACCAGCAGGCCGATGTCGTCAGGCGTGCCCTCGGGCAGCGTGGTCTCCCAGGCGCGGAGGCCGTCGATCTTCTTCCAGTTCTCCTTGGCGGGCACCGGCAGGACCGCGCTGCCGATGCGGACGCGGTCGTCCTTGTACGGGCAAATCGTGATCGGGTCGCGCCGCGTGCCGCGAGTGCGGATCTCGATGTATTGCTGGTAGAGCCCGGCCTTGAGGTAAATCACGTCGCCAGGCTTGGCCAGATTGACGGCCGCTTGGATGGTCTTGAACGGCGCCGCCTCCGTGCCGGCGTTCTTGTCGTCGGCATTGGGCGCGTCCACGGCGACGAACAAGCTGGCGCCCCAGGCGCGCGACGACATCGCCCACGCGGCGAGAAAGGCGACGATCAGGACCAGGCACGAGTTGATGCTTCGCGATTTTGCCATTCGGGATTCCTTGAAGCTACATTGGAGAACTATTAAGAACTCGTAGCACGGGCGTCCCGCCCGTGAGTCACATGGGCATCTTGCCCATGATTTGTTTCTTCTTCTTATTTCCTGACTGATCAACTGCGGCGGCTACAGCAAAGACACGGGCGGGACGCCCGTGGGACTCATGGGCGGGACGCCCATGCTACGTCACGCCCATGATTTCCTTGAGGCGCTTGTTGTAGTACACCCATGCGTCCCAGGGCACGTCGGGGGGCACGAGGTGATCGAGGCAGGGGACGTATCGGCCGATCTTGAGCATTCGCTGAGCCTTGGTCAACTCGACCTCAATGGCCGCCTGCCCTTGCGTCAGGGCGTACTTGTTCAGGCCGCCCCAGATGCCCAGCGTCGGGTACTGCCGGCGGTACTTTTCGATGTCGCACCCGGCCTGAACCTCGAACGGGAACATGACGTTCATGCCGTTCCGCATCATCACCGGGATCAAATCGTCCACCAGGCCGTCGGAGTCCACCGACATCAGGGCCACGTTGTGGTCCTTGGCGAAATCGCGAATCTTGCGGTAATTGGGCATCATGAACTCTTCGATCATCGCCGGGGAGATCAGCGAGCCCTGCTTGCCGGACATGTCTTCCCAGATGTGAACGTGGTCGATCTGGATGTGCGGGGCGACCTGCTCGTAGAGGTTGACCCACAGGTCGGTGAACGTGTCCATGATGTCGTGGACCAGTTCGGGATCGGTGTAAAACGTGATGAGCAATTCCTCGGCGCCCAGGATGTCCCTGGCCGTGCCGAAAACGCCCCAGGGAAACGTGCCGATCCACACAGGCCTCTGCTCGCGGGCGGCCTGCTCGGCCACCGGGGCGGCGGCCTCCTGCGCGGTCGCGGGCGTCCAGGGAATGTCGTTCCAGAGGTTCCAATTGCAGCCGGGCTTGAGGAACCGCCCGACGGCATTGGGCTGGAGCCGCTCTTCCTTGTACTTTTCCCACTCCGCGCGGTTGTGGACCGGGTAGTCGATGAAGTCCGGCATGGAGCAGCTTTTCTTGAGGTTCTTCAGGACGATGCCGCGCGGGTCGCGCGTGATGACGGAGTGCTCGTCCTCGGACAGGACCTCCGGTTTGAACGGCGGCCAGGCGCCCATGTTGATGGGCATGTAAACGAAGTCGGGCTCGTAACCGAAGTACTTGCCCACGTCCAGGTCGGGGATGCCCGACTCGCGTTTCCAGCGGTCTACGGTCTCGCCCCAAGGCCCAAAACCGATCCCCATACCGTAGGGCGGACGGTCCACTTTTTCGCCCAGAAACGTTCCAAGAATTCTCTCGCGCGGCGTCGGCAT
The DNA here is from genome assembly GCA_964646065.1 of uncultured Planctomycetaceae bacterium. Lineage (GTDB taxonomy): Bacteria > Planctomycetota > Phycisphaerae > SM23-33 > SM23-33 > CAZYDC01. The sequence continues at coordinate 3,958 of CAZYDC010000049.1, forward strand.
TGTCGTCACCTTCCTCGTTGGCTTTGAAATTCAGGTTGGGATCGTAGCATACTTCCACCGGGAAGTCAGCCTACCCCAGTTTTTTCAGGACGCGGTCGATCTGCTCGAATTCCAGCTTCATTTCCTGCAATTGCCGGCGATGCTCCTGCACCACCGACGCCGGCGCCTGGGCCAGGAACTCCTTGTCCTCGAGCTGCTCGCTCATCTCGGCGATCCGCTCGCCCAGCATCTCCAGCCGCTGGCGGAGCATTTCGAGTTTTTCGGCGGGGCTGGAAGGTTCGCGAAGAATCTCCTCCAGCACGTGCTGGGCTACGTAGATCGGCGTCTCGAAGGCCACGCCCAGCGCGATGGCGTCGCTGGGGCGGGAATCGACCTCGATGACTTCGCCGGCGCACCGGATGAAGAGCGTGGCGATAAACGTGTGCTCGTGAAGGTCGCCGATCACGATCTTTTCGAGCGAGCCGCCCATGGCCTCGATGACGTTGGCCAGCAGGTCATGCGTCATGGGGCGGGGCGTGGGAATCTGCTTGAGCCTCCGGTCGATGGCCAGGGCCTCCCCCGTGCCGATCAGAATCGGAAAGGTCCGCTCGCCGCCTTTCTCCCGCAAAAAGATCACCTGTTGATCGCCCATCTCCGTGATCAGAATCCGCGAAAGCTCCATTAACACGTCCATCGATTGTTCCTTCACATCACACGTAGCGTCATTGCGCAGCGGCCATCCCTGGCTGCCGCGTCGGAGGTGGCGGCCAGGGATGGCCACCACCCGTCAGTCCGTGCGCCAGCCATCCTCGCACCTTATTGTAGTGTAGCCAGCGAACTCTCCACAGCGGCCAACTCTTTTTCCAGCCCTTCGAGTCGCTGCCTTTCCTTCTGCACGACGGCCGGGGGCGCTTTGCTCACGAATCCTTCGCTGCCCAATTTGTTCTGGATCGACTTGATGCCGTTCCTCAGCATAGTGGCCTGTTTTTGAAGCCGCGCGCTCTCGGCCTGGCGGTCGACGATTCCCAGCACGTACACCTTGGCGCCTTCGGCCGTCAGCGTGGCGGCGTCGGGCGGGGCCTGGCCGGCGCCCGGGGCGACCAGCGAGACATTTTCCAGCATGGCCAGCGACTTGAGCAGGGGGGTATTTTCGCCCAGAATCTCGGCCGCCGCGCCGGCGGCCTCGATCACCACGTCCAGCCGCTTGCTGGGCGGAACATTGTGCTGAGTGCGGACGTTGCGAATCTGCCGGATGATCTCCTGGAGCAGGGCGAATCGCCGCTCGGCGTCGGCATTGATCGCGGCGGCGTCGGCCTGGGGCCACTGGGCGCGGGCCAGGATCGGCTCTGCCGGCAGGTCGGCCCGGCCTCGATTCGGCGCGATCTCGTTGAGGTTCCGCCAGATCGCCTCGGTGATGAACGGCATGACCGGGTGCAGCAGCCTCAGCACGAAATCCAGCGTGTGGGCCACGATGGCCTTGGGCGCGGCCTCGCCCGCGTTGATGCGGCTCTTGGCGATCTCCAGGTACCAGTCGCAGAAATCGTCCCACATGAAGTGGTAAAGCGTCGAGGCCGCTTCGCTGTAGCTGAAACCCTCCAGGGCCAGCGTCACGTCGCGGATCGTGGAATTCAGGCGGCTCAGAATCCACGCGTCGGCCAGGTGCCCGGCGGGGCGGATGTCCTGCCAGGAGGGATAGCCGGCGATGTTCATCATCGCGAACCGCGAGGCGTTCCAGAGCTTGTTGCAGAAGTTGCGGCCGACATCGAATTTGGGGCTGGTGTTGGCCTTGCGACCGTCGGGGAGCGTCATCTCCTCGACGGGCATTCGGACATCCTGCGTCGCCGTGGTCATGCTGACCAGCGTGAACCGCATCGCGTCGGCGCCGTGGCTGTCCACGACCTCCAGCGGGTCGATGCCGTTGCCCAGGCTCTTGGACATCTTGCGGCCTTCGCCGTCCTGGATCATCGCGTGAATGTAAACGTCGTGGAACGGAATATCGCCGACGCAATACTGGCCCATCATCACCATTCGCGTGACCCATAGCGTAATAATTTCGCGCGCGGTGCAGAGCACGTCGGTGGGGTAGAAGGTTCGCAGGTCAGGCGTATCCGCAGGCCAGCCCAGCGTGCTGAATGGCCACAGGGCGGAACTGAACCAGGTGTCCAGAACGTCGGGATCACGTTCTGCGCCTATTGCTAATAGTTGTTCCTCAATTCTTGGGTGTCCTGGCTCAACACAAATTGCAAAAAATATGCGCCCGTCCCCTCCTTCCCGAATAACTTGGGCAGATACATGTTTGTTCTCTTCAGACGAGAGGAATGGCAAGTCAAGTTTTACAATCTGAGAGTCACTCGGAGCAAAAGCCACAGGCCCTTCCCAAAGAAGATGCCACACCGGAATCTGGTGTCCCCACCAGAGTTGGCGGGAGATCGGCCAGTCGCGGAGGTTTTCGACCCAGGCGCGGTAGTTGTTGGCGTAGCGGTCGGGCGTGAACTTGATCCTGCCGTCCAGCAGAGGCATCAGCGCCAGGCCGGCAAGCGAATTGAGCGGCACGTCGGTGCCCTTGACGTACGCGTGCCCGCCGCGTTCGCCTACCAGGTCGGCGTGCTGCTTCTTCCAGTCCAGAATGCGGAAGCCGAAATCGGAGATGGCGTTCTGCGATGGCGCCACGCCGATCCTGCCGGGGAAGTCGATGGGCTTCTTGACCGCGACGTACCACTGGTCGCTCAAGTACGGTTCGATGGGCACGTGGCTGCGGTAGCTGTGGCCGACCTCATGCGTATAATCGCGGACTTCCTCCAGCAGGCCCTCGGTTCGGAACCACTCGACGACGGCCTCGCGAGCCTCGAATCGGTCCATGCCGATGAGATTTTGCAAGTCGCTGTTCTCGCTGCCGTCCGCGTTCTTGGAAACCTGCGCCCAATCGGTCCAGCCGTGCTTGTCGCTGACCGAGCCGTCCGGCGCGAGGATGTTGATGATGCCGATCTCGGGGTGCCGCTGGCGGATGGCGTAATCGTCCGGGTCGTGCGCGGGCGTGACCTTGAGAAAACCGGTGGAGAACTTGGCCTTCTCATCTTCACTATCGGGATCGGGCAGCACAACGTGATCGTCGGCGATGATCGGTATGAGCCGCCCGACAATCGGCAGGCGGACCATTTTGCCGACCAGATATTTCGCCCGCGGGTCCGACGGGTTCATGGCGACGGCGGTATCGCCCAACATCGTCTCCGGCCGCGTGGTGGCGACGGTAATGTACTCCGTAGACCGGACACCGGATGCCGGATACCGTGAAGAGCCAGTGGCAGTATCTTCGCCGTTACGGTCTGCGGCCACCGGTCTCCGGTCGTCGGGTTCCAGCGGGTACTTGAGGTACCAGAAGAACCCCTTCACTTCCTGGTGCTCGACCTCGTCGTCGGCCAGCACGGTTTGCGTGGCCGGGTCCCAGTTGACCAGCCGCTTTCCGCGATAGATCAGGCCGTCGGCGAAGAGCTTGAAGAAGGTTTCTCGCACGGCCCGGGCGCAGACTTCGTCCATGGTGAACCGCGTCCGCCGCCAGTCGCACGAGCAGCCGATCTTTTTGAGTTGGTCCAGGATTCGCCGCTCGTACTCGTCCTTCCAGGCTTGGGTGCGCGCGACGAACTTTTTCCGCGCGACGGCTAGGTCGGGGTCAAGTTCGGTGCGGCGTTTGCCTTCCTCGGCCAGGATGCGCTTCTCGACGACCGTCTGCGTGGCGATGCCCGCGTGGTCGGTGCCGGGCATCCAGAGCGTGCTCAACTGCTGCATCCGCCGCCAGCGGATCAGCACGTCCTGAAGCGTGTTGTTGAGCGCATGGCCCAGGTGCAGGGCGGCCGTCACATTGGGTGGCGGGATCGCAATGCTGAACTTCCCGCCGTTCGTAGTGGCCCCGTGAGGGGCTTCTTGAACAGCCGCAGCCTCGGCGTCGAACACGCCGGCCTGAATCCACATGTCGTATATTTCTTTTTCGACCGACTTCGGGTCGTACGCCTTCGCCAATTCCGTTGCCATGTTTACCTCAATTAGGCACTAGGGACCAGGCATCAGGGGCTAGGCAACAGCGAAGAGGAAACACACTCCTCTTCCTGGTGCCAAATGCCTATTGCCTGGTGCCTTTCTTCCGACGGCTCCTGTCCCACTGGACCTATATTATGTTGGCTGGGGCAACTCACGCCACAGAAAATACGCAGGGATTTCTTGAAAGATAGCCCTGGCGGCGTACAATACCCCACAGACCCGTCGGTTGACGGATGACAAGAGAATGACAGCCCATCGGCCGGGATCCGGCGCGACGGCTTAGGATATGAAGCACCAAGTGCCGTTATTGCCATGAAACGATCTGCCCTGTTGCAAAAGGAGTTGCCCGCCGCCCTGTCAGACGCCCTGGTCAAGGCGGGCGTCGTCGCCACCGACATCTGGCTGTGCTCGGACTCCGACCTGAACCTCTCGGGCGCCTACCAGCGCGTGTTCCTGGTGGCCACGGCCGAGGAGCTGGTGACCGTCGCGGAAACCGACGGGCTGAACCCCGAGATCATCCGCAAGCGGTTCGCGCGGAATGAAATTCACGAAATCCGCACGCGGCAGGGCGTGGGCGGGGGATTCCTGGAGGCGATCGTCGACGGTGTGTGCATCGAGGTGGTCGCCTACTCCAACGCCCGCGCGGACGTATTCCACAAGATCGCCGGGAAGCTGCGGCACTGGCTCAAGGGCCAGGACGCCATGGTCAGCGACCTGGACGATGTGGACCCGCGCCGCTGCCCCAAATGCGGCATGACGCTCCAGTTCAAGGGCGACGTCTGCCGCCGCTGCGTGGACACCGGCGCGGTGCTGCTCCGCGTGCTCAAACTGATGAGGCCCTACGCGGGCAAGGCCGTGGTGATGATGGTCCTGGTGCTTATCGGCATCGGGCTGGCGCTGATCCCGCAGAAGCTCGTGCAGTTGCTGATCGACTACGTACTGGCGCCCGGCCAGGCGCACCACGAGAGCCTGCGCGACCAAACGTCCGTCATCAGCCTGCTGGGGATGCAGTGGACCATCGGAAAGGCGCACTTATACCTGCTGGCGCTGGTGGGGGCGCTATTGGGGACGAACCTGGCGGGCATGGTCATTTCGATGATCATGCTGCGGCTGAACAGTTTCGTCGGCACGCAGATCACCTATGACATGCGCGAGCGCGTGTTCAACCGCCTGACGCAACTGAGCATCGACTACTACGACCGCTACAACGTCGGGCAGCTTATCAGCCGCGTTTCGGGCGACACCGAACAGATGAAGGGATTCGTCAACCAGATCACGACCGGCTTCCTCCAGCAGATCCTGATGGTGGTGGTGGTGGGCGTGAGCCTGTTCACTCTGAACTGGAAGCTGGCGATGTGGACGCTGGTTCCAGCGCCGCTGGTGGTGCTGGGGTCGGTGTTCTTCTGGAAGCGCGTCTACCCGCGGTATTACCGCGTGTGGGATTCCAACAGCAAGCTGGCCGGCGTGCTCAACACGATCCTCTCGGGCATGCGCGTGGTGAAGGCGTTCGGGCAGGAGCCGCGCGAGCAGGACCGGTTCGGGCGGTCCAGCTCCTATGTGCGGGACAGCTTCCGCGACATCGAGTACACGGTGGCGAAGTTCAATCCGACCATCGGCCTGATCTTTCAACTGGGCGGCCTGATCGTGTGGTACGTCGGCGGGCAGTTCGTGATCGACGAAAAGCTCTCGCTGGGAATGTTGCTGCAGTTCCTGGGCTACCTGGGCATGTTCTACCAGCCGCTGACCAGCCTGACGCAACTGACCAACTGGCTGACGGGCTTTTTGACGGCGACGCAGCGGACGTTTGAAATCCTCGACACGCCGATCCAGATCGGGCAGGCCCAGGCGCCGACCCGCCTGCCGGAAATGAAGGGCGGCATCGTGTTCGAGAACGTCACGTTCGGTTACGACCGGCACCAGCCGATCCTCAAGGGCGTGAGCTTCCGGATCGCCCCGGGCGAGCGGATCGGCATCGTCGGCAAGAGCGGTTCGGGCAAGACGACGATCATCAACCTGCTGGCGAGGTTCTACGATGTGGACGAAGGGCGGGTTCTGATCGACGGCGTGGACATCCGGCAGATGGACACGGGCGACCTGCGGCGGCAGATCGGCGTGGTGCTCCAGGAACCGTTCCTGTTCCGTGGGACGATTTACGACAACCTGACGTACGGGCTTCGGAAGGCGACGCCGGACGAGGTGATTTCGGCGGCCAAGGCGGCGAACTGCCACGACTTTATCGCGAGGCACGCGCTGGGGTACGACACGTACGTGGGCGAGCGCGGCTCGGGGCTTTCGGGCGGAGAGCGGCAGAGGATTTCCATCGCCCGCGCGCTGTTGTACAACCCGCGAATCCTTGTGCTGGACGAGGCCACCAGTTCCGTGGACACCGAAAGCGAGAAGCTGATCCAGGACGCGCTGAAGCGGATCACCGAGGGGCGGACGACCATCGCGATTGCCCACCGGTTGAGCACGCTCAAGAATTCCGACCGGATTTTCGTGGTCGATACCGGCAAGATCGCCGAGATGGGCACGCACGAAGAGTTGATGGAGGCCAAAGGGATTTACTACACCCTGGTCAAAATTCAGACCGAACTGTCGTCGGACAAAAGCATCGACAGCCTTCACGCGGACATCGGGACCGAGGCGACGAAGAAATGAATTGCGGATTGCAGATTTCGGATTGCGGATTGAACGGCGAAGAAACGGCCAAGAAGCGCGTGTTCTGGGCTCTTGGTTTTTCAATCCGCAATCCGCAATCCGAAATCCGCGATAGGAAGGCGTGGGTGCGTGGAGAATAAGAGCGACATTCCGAATGCGGCGCCCGTCATCCTTCCCAACCCGACCATCACGCGGTACCTGACGCCTCTGATCGCGAAGATTCACCTGGGCACTCGCGGCGCGCTGCACGTGACGGTGAAGAACGAGCGGATCTACGGCGGAGTGTACGCGGTGTTCCTGTTTCCCGTGCGGCACCCCAACCAGCTCATTTCGCTCCGGCATCAAACGTCCAAGGGCGACGATGTTGAAGTGGGAATCATCCGCGACCTTTCCGAATGGCCGGAGGAGAACCGGGCGCTGGTCCAGGAGTCGCTGCGGCGGCACTACTTCATCCACACGATCACGAAAATTCTCCACATCGGATGGAAGTTCGGGTTTGTCTGGTTCGACGTCGAAACCGACAAGGGCCCGGCCGATTTCCTGATGCGATGGCAGCATGACCGGGCCGTCGATTACGGCGAGCGGGGCAAAATCCTGCTGGACGTGGACGATAATCGCTATCTGATCCCCGACGTGGACGCCCTGCCCGAAGGCGAGCGGAACGACTTCACGCGATACATCTACTGGTGAGTTCGTAGTGTCCCCGTGAGGGGCTTCTTGTCGCCGGGTGCCATGCCCAAGTCTGCGCGGGCATGTGCGGATCGCGTGGACATCCCCGGACATGCCCGCGCAGACTTGGGCATGGCACCCATCCTTAGACGCGTAAAGAAGGCGCTCATTCCCGATCCGCGGGCGTTTCGGGCGCGGGCCGGGTCGTTTCGCCCGAGGCGGCCAGTTTGAAAAGAATCGGCACCCTGAATTTGTCGCTCATCTTGTCGTCGGCGTTCCGGGCCGTTTCCTCCGGGACCGGCGTGATCGACATCGGCTCAAAACCCGCGTCGCGGAACTTTTGAAGTTCCTTCCGGCTGCCCAGTTGTTCCACCAGCCGAACCGGCCGCGCGGGCTCACGCAGCCATTGGTTCCATCGGAGCAGGCCTTCCTCGTCCCCGTATTGCGCCCGGAGCGTCTTGGCGACGGCGTTGGCGGCGGGGATGTTCTGCCCGTAATAGTAAACGATCCTCGCGTTGGGTTTGTCCCAGCCGATCAGTCGTCCGTGGCAGGCGGCCACTTCCCGCTGGGCCGTCATCGCGATTTCCCGGAGGTTGTCGTTGGTCTCCAGAAGGTCCTGACCCGAGACGAACGTCAACATCGCCAGCGCCACGCCGGCGAAAAGCAAGCCCAAGGCCGGCGAGGGCTTGTTCCTCCAATACGCCCAAACGGCCAGCGCCAGCGGCACGGCCGCTGCCAGCGCGACCCAAAATAAAAACAGGATTTTCACCGGCGTGATGTGCTGTTGCGACATGAACGTGTGCCATACGTCACGGCTTGCGGCGAGGTAAGCCAGTCCCAGCGCCACAGCGCCCCCCGCGGCCGCCAGCGCGTGTCCGCCAACGAAAAACCGGGCGAGTTTTTGGGTAAGCCACCGGTGTTCAAAGAAGAGGTCATTGAGGCAATAACCCACCAGCAGGCTCAAGGCGGGCACGACCGGCAACAGATAGTGCCAATGTTTGCCGGCGTTGCAGTTGAACAGCATCACCAGCGTGACCAGCCACAGGAACAGGAAGACCAGGCCTTGGCTGTCCTGCCGGAATCGCTTCATCCTCGCGACGGCAAAGGCTCCGGGAATCAGGACCACCCAGGGCAACGCCAGGTACAGCAGCGAGCCGATATAGTAACCCGGAAGAGGCCTTTTCTGCCATTGCCCCGCGCCCACGGCGCGGTCGGCGATCTGCGTGGTCCAGACGTTGTCGGCGGCGGGAAACATTTGCTGCGTATGCCACATCCAGAGGGCGAAGGGGGCGACCATCAGGAGAATTCCCGGCACCGACGCGGGCAGCAACGGCGGCAGGCGCCGGTAGCCGCGCGCGGCGAAGAAATACCAGATCGCCGGCCCGCCCACCAGCGCGGCGCCGGCGATGACTTGAAGGTGTGGGACCGATTGCCACTGCTTGAACGAAACCAGCGCCAGCAGCACGCTGTATATGATGGCGCCGTGGATAAACGCGAGAATGCCGATTCCGAAGCGCCGGGAAGAACCCGGTTGCAGTTTCGCGTCCGACTCCGATTCCTGCCAAGCCAGGTACAACAGCAGCGGGGCGATGAGAAGACAGGGAACGACTTCCTTGGCGAGATTGCCCATCGACATGGCCGCCCAGCCCGCCAGCAGCCAACGATGTTTGGCCCATCCCGAACAATGAAAGGCGGCGTAGAAACAGTACATCGCCGCGGCCATGAGGAGGCAGAGCAACATCTCGGGCCGGCCGTTGCGGCCCCAATACAGAACGCCCAGACTGGTGGTCAGCACCAGCGCGCCCAGCAGCCCCGCGCGGGCGCCGAACATTTTTCGCCCCAACGCGAGCGTCACCAGCGACAACAGAATCGCCTCGATGGCCGAAGGCAACCTGGCGGTGAACTCATCCAGTGGCAGGCCCAGTTTGAGCAGCCCGGCCAGGCACCAGTACGCCAGCGGAGTCTTGACCAGTCTGGGCTGACCGTTGAACACCGGCACGATCCAGTGATTGATCGCGGTGTTGGGAGGCATGGGCTGTGCATTGACTTGCGGGTCGAGCCAGGCCTCCGGGGTGGCCATGTTGGCGGCCGGAATGGCGACGTAACACTCGTGCTCCTCCAGCAGGCCCTGGCCCAGATTCCAAAGGGAGATGACCGCCGCCACCGCGCCGACGAGCAGATACGCGCCGGTACCGGCAAACCTGCCCCGGCGAGGCGGCAACTCGGTGCGCGGCGAAGGCGACGGGGCATCCACCGAATTACCTGTCATCGGCGGTCTTCAGACCGGTCGGAGGCAAGGGCTTGGAGTTCGAGGCGGGCTTGGTGGCCGGAACGGTGGTGGGGGTCTTGGCGGGCACGCCCTTGGGGGTTGCGTCCGGAGCGGCGGGGCTTTCGGTGTCGCCGAAGTCCGGCTGCGCGGTTGTTTTCGCCGCGGGGGCCGTTGGCGCGGAGGCCGCCGGCTTGGTCGTCGGCTGGACCGCCGATTTTGCCGGGGTGGTTTCGACCGGCGCGGCTTCCTTCGCCGGCGGCGGAGTGACCGTCGCCTCAGGCGCGGCGGGCAGCTTGGCGTCGGCGTTGAGGATCTTCACTTCCTTCGCCTCGACGATGTAAAGTTTCAGGTCGCGGTCGTATTCCGTCGAGCCCGTGATGCCCACGTGCTTGCCGACGTAATTCTCCAACCGCACGTCGCCCCGGGTGCATTGCACGTACGCCGTGATCCGGTTGGTGTCCGGGTCGCGCACGACGTACCGCTTGGGCGTCACTTCGTTGCCGGGGAACAGGCTGCTAGCCATGAGCACGCCATCGGCCGCGTAGACGGTGGCCGCCGGCGTGTTGGACCTGACGGTGATCTCCTGGAGCTTCCGGTCGATTTCGGCCTGATGCTCTTTGGACTCTCGCGCCAGACGCTCCTGGTTCTTGGCCTCCTCGCTCAAAGCAAGCTGCGTCTGGAAATATTTGACGCGGGCAGCGATCATCTTCTTAAGGTAGTCGTCGTCGCCGACGTTGATGGCCTCGTACTTGGCGATCAGGCCTTTGAAATCCTGCTGGTCGGCGGGTTTGGCGTACTCGGCCTTCATTTCCTTTTCGAGCAGTCGGAATTGCCCGCGGGCGGTGCTGTTGTCAACCACCGGCGCCGGCTCGGGCGCCGCAGGCGTCTTGGGCGTTATTTCCGTCGTCTCCTGGGTGGTGGATTCGTGCCCTTGCTCCATATGCACACTGATCTTGTTATCCTCGGGGGCGGCGGGGGCGACCTTGGCGGGAGTCTTGCCGGCCAGGTCAACGAAGCGGGAGTTGACCCAGTAGTAACTTCCCTCGGGCGGGGTAATCTTGTAGTAATTGCCCGTCGCGCCGATAATCTCGACGGTGGCGCCGGCCTTCAGTTGGAGATGAACTCCCCAGAATTTCGTCACGTCGGTCCAGGCGCATAGGTCGCCGCCGGTTCGTGCCCAGACGTGATCGGTCTTGATCTTGCCCGTCTTTCCGGAGGGATCGGCGTCGACGAATTCCTTGGCCACCACGCTGTAGCAACCGGTGGTGGGCAGGATTTTGAGCCACTCTCCGCTGATCTCCAGGACCGTAATCTTGGCGGGCTTGTGGATCTTGGTGCAAACGTACGAGCCGGTCATGTTGGCCTCGCTGCGGACGTTGACGTCCGAGGCCATGACCGTACCGACCACTTCGTCCGGAGCCGCCGCTTGCGCCGCCGGCGCCGCATTGGCCGGCGCAGTTGTCTGTGCGCTCAGGGGAAGATAACACGCCGCCAACGCCGCCAGGAAGACCATCCTAGTCAACATGATCGAAGCTCCTTCTGCCCGAATGCCCAAAAGGGTTCGGGCCTCGTTCTATGGGTCACAACTTGCCCAGAAGGTAGCACTTGGCGGGAGGAATGTCAATAATTTATGAGGAAAACCACAGAAGGGATTAGCGAATAGGGAGATCGAGTTACTTGGGCAACCGAACGGTAAACGTCGTGCCTTCCCCCACCGCACTGGTTGTGTCGATGATTCCGCCATGACTGTGGACAATCTCCTGACAAATCGCCAAGCCCAGACCGATGCCGCCACTATTGCCGTTTCTCACCCTGTCCACCCGATAGAATCGTTCAAAGATCCT
>CAZYDC010000050.1:0-15372 GCA_964646065.1 uncultured Planctomycetaceae bacterium
ACTACAACAAGCCGCCCGGCTACAACTGGCTGCTGGCGGCCTCGTATGCGATCACCGGGCAGCGCAACGAGTGGACCGTCCGCATGCCCTCGGCCCTGTTCATGCTGGTGCTGGCGGCGGCGATGATCTACCTGCCGGGCCGCTGGCCTTCTATCGACGGCCGGCTGCTGGCGGCGGCGGTGTTCCTGGCGGCCGTCGGAATGGTCAACGCGGGGCGGCGGGCGGAGATCGAGGCGCCCTACCTCTGCCTGACCGGACTGGCGCTGGTGTGGTGGCTCTGGGGATTCGCCAACGGCTGGTCGAGGTGGGTCACGTGGCTGGGCGCCGCCTTGCTGCTGGCGTACGGGGCGATGATGAAGGGGCCGATCAACGGATTCGTCTTTTATGTGGCCGTGGTGTGCGTGCTGGCCTACTCGCGGCGGCTCAAGGAACTCTGGAGCTTGGCGCACATCGTGGGTGTGCTGCTGATCCTGTTCATCTGCCTGGGCTGGGTGTACCTGGCCTACAAAAGCTCCGCGGATTCGGGCGGAATGGTGAGCCAGTGGGGCCGGCAATGGCTGGTGCGCGTCCAGCCGGACGAGCAGCACCGCACGCCCTGGCTGCGGAATGTGGCCCAGGCCCTGGGCGACATGCTGCCCTGGCTGCCGCTATTGCCCGTGCTGTGGCTCAAGCGGATCGTCTCGCGGATCGAGCCGGACAAACTGGCGATTTACAAGGGTTGCCGCCTGGGCGTGGTGATCGCCTTCGTCGTTATCAACGCCGCCCCGGCGACGCTGGACCGTTACTCGCTGCCGGTCTGGCCGCTGACGGCGCTGCTGTTGGGCTGGGCGCTGTCGGGCTCGCGGCAGGCGCATCCCGCCGACCGGTACTGGACCGCCGGCGTGCTGGTCGCGATGCTCGCCGTCTGCGCGGGCGCGGTGGTGGGGATCGTCAAGGCGCCGGCCGGTGCGGGTGGCTGGGCCGTGCTGCTGCTGGCCGCGGCTACGCTGGCCGCGACATGGCGGGTCCGCAAGCGGATCGTCGGCGGGCTGCGAATGGGCCTGGCCACGGCGGCCGTGCTGGCCCTGGCCAGCCTCCTGTACGTCACCTTCGTCAGTTCGCAAACCCCGCCCAACCTCCGGCTCGACGCCCAGCGAATCAACGCCGCCATGCCGCCCGGACAAACCCTCTACGTTTACCAGCCGATGAAAGACTCGCTGCCGTTCTATCTGCGCGAACCGATGGAATACGTCCTGGAACCCCGGGACATCGGCCCAAACGTCAAGTACCTGCTGATCCAACCGGCCCTGCTGGAACAGGACGAAGTAAGAACGGCCGTCCCGCCCAACTCGTTCAAGCCTCTGGCCCAGTGTTCCGCGTCCGTCAAGAAGAACCGCAAGAAAGAGGCCGACCAGCGGTTGCTCATCGAGAGAAAATAGCCGCCCAGGACCTGCGGAACGTAGTCTGTTCTCCGTTCAAAATCCGAAACTCGAAGCACGAAACTCGAAACAAGCACCAAATTCAAACACCAAAACAACAAACCAAGGGAATTGAATCTTGTTGTCCCTGAGAATTCCGGTCGAGCGGACTGTGGTTGTTTTGAATTTGTCGCTTCGGGTTTTGAATTTGTTTCGGATTTCGAGCTTCGGATTTCGAGTTTTTGTCAGAGGGTTACGCCGGAAAAGATAGCGTCAGGGCGAAGCACTTCATAAATACAGCAGGAACATAACGGCCAGAACGGCGGCGGTGAGGATGACCCAGATCGGCCAGGCCGGGCTTGACGCCGGCTGCGGGCCGCCCGGGTCGCGGCCTTTGAGGATGTTCATCCCGCACCGGGGGCAGCGGTCGGCGTCGTCGTACACCTTCAGGCCGCAATGAGGGCAGGCGGCCTCGTCGGTGTCGTCCTCATCGCGGTCCAGGTCCTCGAACCCCTCGCCGTCGTCGTCGATGTCGTCATCGTCATCCGGAAAATCTTCGGGCATATCTCAAACCGTCCTAATTGGAATGGTCGTGATGTAGTTCTATGTCAGCCGTGAATTGAAGGGTGCCACCCTCAAGCGACGTTGTTGCCGTTGTCGCTCGCCGCGGCGAGCAAGAACAGCAACGACCTTGCTTGAGGGTGGCACCCAATCCATCATTTCATGGTTGAAAGATCAGCATTCCATGAAACGACCCTCCGGCTAATATGCAGTCCGACTGCATATTGGCCGAAAGGTCATGCCGAGCGGCTCAACGAGTTAACCAGTCAACCAATCAACCGGTCACTTCACGCTGGCCATCTTCACCCAGCGTTTTTCCTGGGCGGCGATCATCGCGGCCTCGAGCACTCGCTGGGTCTGGTAGGCGTCCTCGAAGTCGGGCAGGGGGACGGTGGGCTTTTCGCCGGCCAGGACGCGGAGGATGTCGTAGGCCATGTTCACAAAGCCGTGCTCGTAGCCGATCACGTGTGCGTCGGGCCACCAGGCGGCCACGTAGGGGTGGTCGCCGGCGTGCGTGACCATGATGTCGGTCCAGCCCTGCGTCGCGCGCGGGGCCGTCGCGTCGTAGAACATCAGCTCGTTCATCCGCTCGAAGTCGAACCGGATCGCGCCCTTGGTGCCGTTGATCTCGAAACCGTTGCGGTTCTGGTTGCCGGTGGCCTGGCGGGCGGCCTCGAAGCTGGCCACCGCCCCGCCGCTGAATCGGGCCAGGAACAGCACGGCGTCGTCAACGGTAACCTTCCCCTTTTTGGTGGCGGCGCCCTTGACGCCCGCGGCGATCCCGCCGGCCGCGACGCCGGTCATCAGGTTTCGTTCCTTGACGAACGTCTCGGCGATCGCGCCGCAGATATCGGTGATTTCCTCGCCGGTCACGAACCGCATCATGTCCACGATGTGGGCGTTGAGGTCGCCGTTGGAGCCCGAGCCGGCGGTCTTCTTGTCGAACCGCCAGATCAGCGGAACGTCGGGACCGGCCCAGTCCTGGAGGTAGAACGCGCGGACGTGGCGGATGTCGCCGATGCGACCGGAGGCGACAAGCTGGTGCGCCAGCGCCACGGCCGGGACTCGGCGGTAGTTATACCAAACGAAGGTTTTGACCTTGGCCTTGCGTGCGGCGGCGGCCATCTCGCGGGCCTCGGAAAGCGTCGGGGCGATGGGTTTTTCGCAGGAGCAGTTCTTGCCCGCGGCCAGGGCGGCCTTGGCCACCGGCGGGTGCATGTAGTTGGGCGTGACCACGTCCACCAGGTCGATCTCGGGCGACTTCACCAGCGCCTGCCAGTCGGTGGAGGCGTTCTTCCAATCCCAGTTGTCCGCAAACACGCGGGGGTTCTCGGCCTCCTGCCCGAACACCGTGTGCATGACGGGCGTGAGCGTCGGCTTGAAGAATTTTCGCACCTGTCCCCAGGCGTTGGAGTGCGTGCGGCCCATGAATCCCTGCCCGATCAGGGCCACGTTGAGGCGTTTGCCTTCCGACATTTGAAAGCTCCTTTCAGCTTGTGGTATTTTTGCGGCGTGCGACGGGTCGAATAATATACGCCAATGTATTCTCTAGCAAGAAAAAGCAAACGCGAACATACAAAGAAAGCGCCGACAGGCAAGCCGACGTCTATATCCAGCTTGCTTGTCGGCGCAGTGGGGCACCCCTTTACGCTTTGATGCCAACGCTATGCCGAGAAACTGAAAAGCTTCCACTAGTGCGCGGGACGAAACGCGCTGGTTTTCAATCAGGCGTGAATTTTCCACCCAAACTGTTCTTGGACATGGGCAAGGAACGACAATAATTCCGATGGATCGGACACATTCTGAAAGACCAACCGTTTGTGTCCGTTGGGCAATGCGACGTCGAGATAGAACCTTCGCCGCATTCCGTCCCACATGGCCCAACCGCCCAACAACAAGAACAAAAGCATGCTGCAAAAATAATTGTAAGGCAGCCACCCGATCATGCATAACAAAGGAATGGTCCCTACGGCAGTCAGTGCAATGCCGATTCCGATTTGGAGGAAGGGATGCCTTGACTGAAACCTGTACATCAGCCTCAGGCGTTGAACTTCGTCCCATGCCACGGAAACCGAGACTTTCTTCCCGTTGCGTTCGACGATCCTGCGAGGGGTGAACCCGATGCCCTTATACTCCAGGACCATGGATTCTTGCACGGTGGATGATTCGGTTTCGGTCATGTTGGGAAGTACAATGGAATCACGGATTAATCAGGGTAATGACATTTGCGATATGGTCAGCGATAGATCCGATCCGGCTCAGCGGTTCCAAGAGCGCCGCGATGGCCGAGCGGTTGGGCTCCCGCTTCTTCAGTTGTTCTTCTATGGTGGCCAGGTCCCTCAAGGCATCCGAACGGGATTCCGCCGACAGGGACTTGTCTTGCCTTAGGCCGTGTTTCATTTTGCCGATAACGTCGAAAAGGGGTTTCCGCTCCTCCGCCAGTGTTGCCTTACGTTCCAAAGGCCTCGCGGATCCGCTTCGACCGGTCTGGGGCTTGGCCGCGAAGAATCGGGATGGATGTTTCTTGTACTCGGCAATGACGCCAGTGCCTCGATTTTCTTCGACATACATCCGTCCGTCCCCACTGAGCTCAGCGCGCACATTGCCGCCGAAGGTGTAGATAGCGGTGACCAAGCCCCGCGACTCCATGATCCTGGCCGCATCAAGGACCCATATGGTCGGAATCTTCTCCTTCATCTGCGAGGCGATGGAATTAAGACTCCAGAATTTGCCCTGCTCCTGTTGCCGCTCGATGTCGTAAAGCCGCGCCAGCAGGAGATCGATGAACCCTGAAAACCCAAATCCTGAAAGAGGCAACTGCTTCTGTGCTGTCATAATTCGATCCTTGTATCATTCAACTAATCTTACGATCTTGGGCTCGGTCTTTTCCATAAAGGCAACCTCGCGAAATTGCGAAAAAACGCCTTTCCGCCCCAACAGCCCGTACGGGAACCGCAGATTCATAAACAGGACGTCGGTTGCGATCCTTTTTTCGCCAATCTGGAACCATGTGCGCACGAACTTACCTTCTTGCCAACGGTCGCCGAAGTTCACCCGGCGATTGTGATCAGGCAAGACAATTCCCGCGTCTTGAGCCGCCTTCTCTGGGAAAACACAATAGTCCGCCCCCGAGTCGATCAACACGTTTACCAGCACTCGCTTAGTGCGGCCTAGAAGATAAACCCGGCCCATGGGGCGAAGTGTCGGCTCACCGAAGATTATGGAGTAGGGGATATCCATAGTTACCTATTCCTGCCCGATCTATTGCGGTGACATTATGCCTTGGGCAATCCCGGGATGCAACCGCAACCTTCCGTTTCTGAACTCAAGAAACGAAATTCGGTTGAAATCCCTCCATCACGCGACATATAAGCAGGCTTCGATTATCCAAGGAGAGCACAAATGGCCAAGCAGACCAAGACGATATTCCGCCCGGTGATCAGGCCGGGACGACTGACCCTCGCCGCCCAGGGCGTGAGCATTCGGGGCGGCGCGCCGGGCGCGACCGTGCTGGTGGGCGCGAAGGAAAAAGAACTTCGCTTCAAACCGGTGGGTTCGCCGACCGAGACGACCGGCCGGCGCGCGACGCCCGCCGGCATGGGCACGACGCAGACGTGGCAATGGACCGATCCCAAGAGCGGCCTGGGGCTGTCGTGGCGAGTCACGCAACTGGACGACCTGCCGGGGCTGACGCTCCAGGCGTGCCTGCACAATCTGACCGGCGAGCCGGTCCGCCTGCGGAACCTGTTGCTTTGCCGCACGGGCAAGGGCGGACTGTCGGTCCAGGACCCGGCGGCCTGGTGGATGGGCTGCCTGAACCTGACCTATCGCGACGGCACGCTGGCGGAGGCGTTGCCCTCCGTAAACGACCAGACGCGGCGAAATTGCGAAATGGCCAAGCAGCCGCCGCCGACGGACCTGCCCACGAACGACTACAATACCGATGGCCGGTGGCGGGTCTTCGGCGACTTCCTGACTTTGTACACCGACTCCGGCCGTCGCGGGCTGACGATGGGGGCGGTGGGGCCTGCCGAGGCGTACGTGGATTTCGCCTGCTTCGTCGAGGGCGGGGTGGCCAGGCTGGAGATCATCAGCCGCATGGACGACGTGCTGGTCGATCCGGGCCAGTCGCGATGGAGCGAGGAGGTGCTGATCCTCGCGCGGCCTTACGGCGCCGCCGCGGACACGATCATGCGGTGGATCGCCGCGACGCACGGCCATCGCACGCACCGGGGCCCGATCACCGGCTGGTGCAGTTGGTATCTCAAGGGCGCGGGCGTGACGGACGACATGGTGAATTCGCTCAGCGACGTGGTTGCGAGCACCGGCCAACTGCCGATGGACGTGATCCAGATCGACGACGGGTTCCAGAAGACCTGCGGCGACTGGGCGTGCAGCGACGAGCGGTTCCCCAGCGGCTGGGCGACCGTGATGGGAAAGATTCACAAAACCGGCGCGACGCCGGGCATCTGGCTTGGCCCGATGGTCGTGCATGATTCGCTCGGCTGGACGACCGAGCGCCCGGACTGGTTCCAGCGAACCCGCGAGGGCAAGCTTGCCTTGGAGGCGGGCAACTGGGGGCCGGTCTCGCACTACCTGGACCCGACGCACCCCGGCGCGAAGCAGTTCATGTATGACGTGGTTGCCGACCACCGGAAGTTGGGGTTCGGATACTTCAAGTTCGACTTCAACGGTTTCGCCGAGAACGCGCGGTTTCACGACCCCTACAAAACGCGGCTCCAGGCGATGCGGGACATGTACCGCATGTTCCGCCAGGCGACCGGCGAGGACTCGTACATATTGGCCTGCATAGGCGGGCTTAATCGCGGGGCGGTGGGCTTTGTGGACGCGGCCCGCATCGGCGGGGACAGTTGCCCGTTCTGGGGTCCGGAGCAGTCGCTCGCGCTGCCCAGCACGATTCGCAGCGTGGGCACGACGGCGGCGACCAACGGCGTGCTGTGGGCCAACGACCCCGACGTGTACTACACGCTTCCGCGGGCGAACGAAGTTAACGAATACGAGGCCCGCACCTGGCAGAGCTTCGTGGGTTTGCTCGGCGGGCTGGCCATGACCTCCGACGCCCTGTGGCGCGACGATTACGCCAACGACCGCCGACGCTGGCAGACAATGGTGCCGCCCTCGCGCGAGCACAGCCGCTCGTTCTTGGGCGGGACCGATCGGCATCACCGGCAGTTCGGTTTCACGGCAGAGCGGCCTTACGGCGACTTCGCGACCGTGCTGCTGTACAACGTGGAGGACCAGGCCGCCGACGTTCCGTTGGACGCGTCGGAACTGGGCTCGCTGGGCGAAAAGTTTCACGCGTGGTCGTTCTGGGACGAGGCGTACGTGGGGCTGGTCGGCGGCGACTTTGTCGCCACGGGCCTGCGCCCGCACGCGCCGCTGCTGGTGCGGCTGACCATGCAATCGCCCGACGGCAGGCCGGTGCTGGTAGGCTCGAACCTGCACATTTCGGTCGGCGCCGTTGAGGTCGCCGACGTGTCGGCGGCGCCCAATGCCATGATGATCGCCCTGACCGACGGCGGCGCGTTCGAGGGCAAGCTCGTCATTCACAGCCGCCGCGCGCTCGCCCTGGCGAGCGCCGCCGGGCTGGAAGTAAAGTCCGTCGCGCAAGGCCCGCAGGATATCTGGACCGTGACCGTCGCCGGGCGGCAGAAAGGCCAGCCGCAGCGCATTACACTGAAAATAACCGAATGACCGTTTCCCGGGTGCCACCTGACCCGGGTGCCACCCTCAAGCGGGGTCGTTGCTGTTCCCGCTCGCCGCGGCGAGCGACAACAGCAACAGCGTCGCTTGAGAGTGGCACCCTTCAAAGGTGGCACCCAATAAAAAATTTCGCGACAAGGAGATTGATGATGAACGAACAGACTAGCCCCCGTCACCAGAGGCCGACGAACCTGAAGGAATTTTTGTTCGGCGCGCCGTATTATCCGGAGCATTGGACGGAGGCGGACCGCCAGGAGGACCCGGCCCGCATGGCGGCGGCGGGCGTGAACGCGGTTCGCATCGGCGAGTTCGCGTGGGACCGCATGGAGCCGGCGCCGGGCAAGATCGACTTTTCGTTTTTCGACCAGCAGATCGCCCGCCTGGGCGCCGCGGGAGTCGGCACGATCCTCTGCACGCCCACCGCGACGCCGCCTCGCTGGCTGACCGCCGGCCACCCGGACTGGATGCGCATCGACGAGTCCGGCAAGCGGATGGATCACGGCAACCGCCAGCACTGCTGCACGAGCCACGAGGAATTCCGGGCCGAGTCGCGGCGCATCACTTCCGCCATGTCCAAGCATTTCGCGGGCAACCCGCACGTGATCGGCTGGCAGACGGACAACGAGTTGTACTGCCACATGTCGCTGTGCTTCTGCCGGGCGTGCGTGGCCGGCTTCCAGGATTGGCTGCGGGCCAAGTACGCGGGCATCGACAAGCTCAACGCCGCCTGGGGCAACGCGTTCTGGGCGCTGACCTACAACGGGTTCGAGCAGATCCCGCTGCCGTACCCCGGCGGCCGCCCTGCCGTGCCCAACCCGACGCACGAACTGGATTACTACCGGTTCGTCGCCGACGCGGTGCGCGAGTTCCAGCGCCAACAGGTGGAGATTCTGCGGAAGGCCAACCCGGGTTGGTTTGTCATGCACAACGGCCTGATGGGCCACGTGGATTACTGGGAGTTCACCAAGGAGCTGGATTTCCTGGGCGCGGACCTGTACCCGGCGTTCGGCTGCAAGGAGCCGGAAGACTCGGTATGGATGGCGACGATCGCTCAGAAATGCCGCGCGGCCTCGGGCGGGTTCATCGTGCCCGAGCAGCAGGCGGGGCCCGGCGGGCAGAAGGGCGGGATGAGCCCCTCGCCGCGCCCCGGTCAGATGCGGCTGTGGGCGTACCAGTCGATCGCCAACGGCGCCGACGGCGTGCTGCATTTCCGCTGGCGCACCTGCCGGTTCGGCGCCGAGGAATACTGGTGCGGCGTGCTGGATCACGACAACGTGCCGCGGCGGAGATACCAGGAATTCGCGCAGGAGGGGGCCGAGCTCAAGCGGATCGGCGGCAAGATTCTGCATACCGTGCTGGACGTGCAGGCGGCGGCGTTGATCGAGAACGATCAGGACGAAGCGCACCTGACGTACGGGCTGGGCCTGCCCTCGCCCGCCGACCAGGCGGGCAAGGCGTTCCGCGAGTTCTGGCGGCGGCACCTGCCGGCCGGGCTGGTCAACGCACAGGACAGTTTCGACGGCCTCAAGCTGCTGGTCGTGCCCTCGATGCTGATGATGGACGACGTGCTGGCGGGCAAGCTGGCGGCGTTCGTCGAATCGGGCGGGGTGCTGGTGGTGACGGCCCGGACGGCCACCAAGAACCGCGACAACCAGTGCATCGCCCAGACGCCGCCGGGCGCGCTGGCGGGCCTGTGCGGGGCCGAGGTGGTGGAGTTCGGCCCGGTTCCCGGCGGCCAGTTGCACATCGACCTGGGCGGCGGCGCGAGCATCGCGGGCGGGCCTTTGTATGAAATCCTGCAACTTCGCGGGGCGCAGTCGGTGGGCCGGTGGGGGGCGCCGGACAACTACGGCCCCTGCGCGCCCGCGGGCGAGGTGGCCGTCAGCCTCCACCGCGTCGGCAAGGGCGTGGCGCTGTACGTGGGCACGTTCCTGAGCGACCAGAACGCCCAGGCGATTCTCGACCTGGCGATCAAACACGCCAAGATCACCCCGCTGGCGCAGGCCCCCGAGGCTGTCGAGGTCACGCGGCGAAGGGGCGACCGCCATAGCCTGGTGTTCGTGCTTAACCACTATCCCAGCAAGCAGTCCGTCCGCACGAGCGTCGGAACCGAACTCATCAGCGGCACCATGTGCGACGGGAACCTCGAACTGCCGCCCTTTGGAGTGGCCGTCATCGAGGAAGCGACGATGGACGATTGATAATGGGCGCCGCACGATATAACGTTTGTGTTGGCACCATGTTAAAATGCGGAACAGAGACGAGGACAGACAGAGAAAAGGATCGATAATCCAGGAGCGAGAAGCGAAACGCCGAAGAAGCACCTGCCGGCCGTTTTGCCGAGATTTGCCCTGTGCCATAAAAGAAGGTTGCGCTCCAGTCTTTCCAAAATTTACACTTTGCGCTTGACACCTGTCGCCAGCGCGGTATCATCGTCGCAAATGGGTTTTTCCCGTCGAATGACCTTATAACAAGGAGACCCCAATGTTTAAGTGCGTCACAGCCGTTCGGAAGACTGGCGTGGGTATTATGGCGGCAATTCTTGGATTGGCGATCTGGGCGGGTCCGCAATTGCGAGGCTCGGAAATGCCCGTTACGCTGACGGACCTGAACAGCACGGCCCAGATCTATTGCCAATGCGACACGGGGATCGGTTCGTGGGCCGTCAACGGGACCAATCAAATCGCCCGCCAGTGGTTCTGGTATAGCGTGGGCACGGTCGGGGCGAGCAATCCGGAGCAAGCCTTCAACTCGCTGTTTTGCACGTTCGACCGCCCCTCGACGACTTACGTCAGCAATGACACGCTCACCCAGGACTTCACCCAAAGCGGGCAGTTCGACATCTCGTTGACCTATCTGTTGCACGGCGCCAGCAGCACCGTTTCCAATATGACAGTCCAGATTACTGTCACGAATCTCCAATCGCAGGCGTTGAACTTCAACTTGTTCCAGTTGGCGAACTTCGATCTGGGCGGCTCGTCCGGCCTGGACACGGCCCAAGCCAGTGTAAACCAGGGTTTATACACGAATTTCGCGGAATACAACCAGAGCACGACGCTGGATTTGACGGCTAGTCCCGGCGCGACTCGGGCCCAGGTGGGCGCGGATCCGACGATCTACAACTGCCTGAGCGGTCCGCAGGGCGGCGATCTGAACGACAGCGTCGGCCCCACAGGTCCGGCCAACGTAGATTCCGCGTTGCAATGGGACTTGAACGTCGCCGGAAACGGAACGTCCACGGTCACCGTGGACGAGAGTCTGACCGTCGGCGTCGTTCCCGAGCCCGCCACGCTCTGCCTGCTGGTGCTGGGCGGTCTGGGAGTGCTTCGCAGGAAGAAGAATTGACGATTGACAATTGACAATTGACGATTGAACGGCAAAGAAACGACCCAAACCGGCAGTTTGAGTCGTTTCTTGTTTTTCAATCGTCAATTGTAAATTGTCAATTGTCAATGGTTCAGAGGGCCCCGAGGGCCTTGAGGAACGCCAGGACTTTTTCGTCGGGGATTTCCGGCAGCACGTCCAGGGAGATCCTGCTGACCCCCGAGTCCGCAAGGTAATGAACGTCGCGCAGGAATTCGTCCATGCTCTGGAATCTGGCGCGGAACGAATCGATTCCCGTGTCGACGCGCACGCCGGGCAGTTCCTTCTTCACCCTCCGGAAATCCGAGGCCAGGTCGCCGCCGTCGATCTTGGACAGTTGATGGACCTTCTTGTAGACCTCAAGATACGGGTCGATGGTCGTGCTGCAGTGGTGCAGTTCAAAGACGCCGCGCCGCCCGGTGATGTGCTCGGTCCTTTGGGCAAGGCGGTTCTCGCAGGGCAGCACGAACTGCTCGTACATCGCGGGGGAGATCATCGCCAGCGGGCAGTGCCCGATGCAGTAGCCGTAATCGTGCCGCACCTTCATCGGCCCGAACCGCTGCCGGAAAAAGTCGACGACCTTTTCGACCATGCGCGTGCTGACATCCAGGGCCAGGTGGGCCATTTCGGGCTTTTCGATCAGGTCCGTCCAGAACTGCTGGCCGCGAATCTTCATGGCGATATTCAGCGGCCCCTGGACGTTCACGGTCTCATACGCGTTGACCAGGTTTTCCCGTCCGACGGCGGCTTCCAGCGCCTCCAGGCCTTCGAGGACCATCGTGAACGGATACGCCGTTTCGGGATCCGGGGCTTCCAGGGCCGCCAACTGCTCGTCGGTGTAGTCGGCCTCGTGCGCCCACCAGCCGCCCTCATTCTTTTCGATGCGGCAACCCAGCAGGCCCGGCAGGATCACCGTGCCCCAATCCTCGCCCCGCAGGTAGGCGTACTTGATACCGCGGAACCCGCCCAGGTCCACCCCGCGATATCGGGCCAGCAGGAACTCGTCGCGCCACAGGCAGTCTTCCCGCCGCCCGTCGATCGTGTCGGTCGCAATGCGGTTGCCCGGCTGGGAATAGTAATTCTGCTCCCACCATGCGGGGCTGAAGGTGACGGTGAAGGCTGTTTTCATGGAGGCGATTCCTCAACCGGGTGCCGTGCCAGTTCAATAATGAATTGAGGGGTGCCATGCCCAAGTCCGCGCGGGCATGTCCGCGCGGTGCGCACATGCCCGCGCAGACTTGGGCATGGCACCCGGATAATCGTTAAGCCAAAGTTTGAACCAATTCTTCTTTCCGCCACGGTCGAAGGATGCCCTTGCTGTCGAGGTAGGCCTCGCAGCGGGTCATCATTCCGGCGTCGTTGCTGTGACCGTCGAACTGGAGGGTCAGGAACGGTTTTCCGGAGGCTTGGCGGACGAAGTGCTTGATGTAGGAATCCGGCCCGCACTTGAAGTTGGTGATGTAGATCAGGTGCATGTTGGGGTACCGGCTGACCATCTTGGCCGCGCCGAGGATCTTGCGGCCGAGGTTCCAGTACATGTTGTCGTTCACGTCGCGGACGTCGACGCGGTCCAAGTCCAGCATGTCCAGGGGAATGCAGTTGACGCCGTAGAAGTCGCGAAGTTTCTGGGCGACCGAAAGGTTCACGCCCGAATCGTGAATGTTGTATGGCCTGCCCAAAAGCAGGACGCCCGGGGCGTTGGTTTGGTTCAATTTCACCAGGGCCGCCTGCCCGGCCGTCACGGCGCCGCGGTTGAAGCGGTCCTGCGCCTTGAAAGCCTCGGCGGCCGCTCGCTCGACCGTCCGCCGGCCCAGGCCGTACGCGCGGAAGAATTTCACGAACTCGCGCGTGACCACCTCGGGGCCTTGGCGGAACCGCACGGTCGGCGTGATGAACTTCGGCTCGCCCTGCCGCAGCCCCGGCGCTTGACGCACCACGAACGGAAGCGTCTGGTGCCAGGGGCACAGGTGCGATTCGTTGTCCATCCAGGGCGTCTGCATGGACAGGATGTTGGGCAGCAAAATAAAATCGGGCTTTTTCTGGATCAGGTTGGCCACGTGCCCGTGCGCGACGATGATGGGGAAGCAGGGTTCGGCGACGACGGTTTCCAGCCCGGCCTGGACGACCTTCTTGTTGGTCGGGTCGCTCAGGACGGTGGCGAACCCCAGGTGCGCCATCAGGGTCCGCCAGAAGGGCAGGCTTTCCAGCGCGAACATGGCCATGGGGATGCCCACGGTGGGCGCCCCGGGCTTGGGCGAGGGCAAACCCGTTTCGTCCAGCAGCAGTTGGCCCCGAAGGGCGAACAGGTCCTCGATCACCGGTTGCGTGGCGGCCTTGGCCCGCTTGCGGTAGCGGTCGGAGCATTTGTCGCCCCAGTACGTCTTCTCGCCCTCCACGTTGAATTCCTGGATCTGGCAACTGTTGGAGCATCCCTTGCAGGTGAATTCACGCAGCTTGTAGTCCACCTTGGAAGTGTCGTAACCGCGAAAACGAGATTTACAATTGACAATTGACGATTGACGATTGAGGATCGGCGATTGAAGATCCTCAACGCTTGCGGCTTTCTTGGACACATCAGATATATAGGTGCCTACGGTCTTGCCAGGGGCTCCGTCTTTGCCGTTGCCGTTCAATTGTAAATTGTCAATTGTCAATTGTAAATTGGCGCTCATCTTGTCGCGCGCCAGCAGGGCCGCGCCGATCGCGCCCATCACGCCGTTGAAGGGCGGGACGACGATCTGCTTGCCCGTGACGGCGGCGAAGGCGGCCGCGACCGCGTCGTTGTAGGCCGTGCCGCCCTGGAAGAACACGCACTGCCCGATCTTGCGCCCGCGAACCACGCGGTTGATGTAGTTGTACACCACCGAGAACGCCAGCCCCGCCACCAGGTCGGCCTTGCTGGCGCCGCGCTGAAGGTAGCTGTTGACGTCGCGCTCCATGAACACCGTGCAGCGCTCGCCCAGGCGGATCGGCGCCTTGCTGGACAGCGCGAGCTGGGCGAACTCGCCCTTGATCGCGATGTCGAGTTCCTCGGCCCGCTCTTCCAAAAAGCTGCCCGTTCCTGCCGCGCAGGCCTCGTTCATGGTGAAGTCCACCACGACGCCGTCCTGGAGCGAAATGAACTTGGAGTCCTGCCCGCCGATCTCGAAGATCGTGTCGGGCACGCGCCCGTCGAGCATCTTCTTGCCGATGAACATCGCGCCGGTCTTGTGCGCGGTGATTTCGTCGTTGATGGTGTCGGCCCCGACCAACTCGCCGATCAGCTCGCGCCCGCTGCCTGTGGTGCCCACGCCGCGGATGTTCAGCCGCTCGCCCCAGAGGCGGTCGATCTCGGCCAGGGCGTCGGTGACCACCTCGATGGGCCGGCCCTGCGTGCGGACGTAAATGTCGTGAATGACGCGGCCGTCCTCGTCGATGGCGACCACGTTAGTCGATACGCTGCCGATGTCGATGCCCATGTACGCGTCGATCTTCGCGTCACCGAAGGGGGCCACGTACGGCTCGACGCGGTCACGGAGGGACAGCACGTTGGACATGTCCAGCGGCTCGGCCGTGGGGAACACGCCGTGGTCGCTGTCGCTGGCGGCGCGAAGCTCGCCCAGATGCGAAAGGTCCGCGACGGTCTTGGCCGCCGAGGCCAGCCTCGCCGCCCCGACCGCTCCGACGTGCGAGAACGCCGGCGGGACGATCATCTCCGACTCGTCCAGACCGAAGGCCTCGCGCATCGCGCGGACGACGGCCACGTTGGCCGCCACTCCGCCCAGGAACACCACCGGCTTGACCACCGGGTGCGACCGCACCACCGCCGTGCGAAAGTTGCGCGCCACCGCGTTGCACAGCCCGCGCAGCACCTCGGGCGGGGTGTAGCCCTTCTGCTGGGCGTGGATCATGTCGCTCTTGGCGAATACGCTGCACCGCCCGGCGACCTGCGCGGCCCGCTCCGCCGACAGGACGATCTGCCCGACGTCCTCGACATTGTATTGGAGCCGCCCGCACTGCTGATCGATGAACGAACCGGTGCCCGCGGCGCAATCGCCGTTGGTGGAATAATCGACAATGCCCGTCGCGCCTTCGGCATCCACCGAAAGCCGCAGGTATTTGGAACTCTCGCCGCCCATTTCAAAAACCGTCTTGGCGGAAACTTCCAGCGTCGCCAGCCCGGCCGCGATGGCCTTGAACTCGTTGACCAGCGTCGCGCCCAGTTGAGCGGCCGCCAGCTTGGCGCCGCTCCCGGTCAGCGCGATGCCCGTGACGTTGCCCTCGCCCAAGGCCGTGGTGATCTCGTCCAGCAGTTCGGTCGCCGCCCAGAGCGGCCGGCCTCGCGTCC
>CAZYDC010000051.1:0-15122 GCA_964646065.1 uncultured Planctomycetaceae bacterium
GGCCGCCAGAGAGTCGGTGGCGCTGACCAACATTGGCTTTACCGACATCCGGCACATCGAACCGGGCGAGATGGCGATCATCGAGAAGGGCCACTTCCGGTTCGAGCGGTTCGCCCGCCCGCGCCGCCACGCGCACTGCTTCTTCGAGTGGGTCTACTTCGCCAACGTCGCCAGCATCAGCGACGGGTCGAGCGTGTACGTGTCCCGCGCCCGCTCGGGCGAGCGGATGGCCGAGCTGGAAGACCAGGAAATGGACGCCGACTGCATCGTCGTGCCGGTTCCCGACACCGCCAAGGCCGCCGCTGACGCCTACGCCTACCGCATGGGAATCCCCTGCGTCGAAGGCCTGATCCGCAACCGCTACGTCGGCCGCACGTTCATCCAGCCCAGCGCTATCCGAGGCAGGAGCGCCAAGAGCAAGTACACTCCGCTGCCGGCGGTGCTGAAGGGCAAGCGGGTGTTCCTGGTCGAGGATTCGATCGTGCGATCGACGACGCTGATGTCGCTGGCCGGTCACATCCGCCAGCGCGGCGGAGCGCGGGAGGTCCACGTGCGCGTGGCCTGTCCGCCGATCGTGGCCCCGTGCTTCTACGGCATCGACATGTCCACGATGGGCGAGTTGTTCGCGCCCCGGCACATTCAGCGAAACTACAAGGGCACGCCCGACGCCGGCGCCCTGGCCGCGATGGCCAAGGCGTTGAAGATCGACAGCCTGCGGTACCTGTCGGTGAACGATCTGGGCACCTGCATGCAACTGCCGCAGAACTCGCTATGCACCGGTTGCGTGACCGGTTGCTACCCGACCAAGTCGGGCACGCGGCTTATGAAGTGCGCCAAGCGAAATTTTTCAAAGGGCAAGAGCGGGCGAACGTACGAATAACATCCAATGTAACGCGCAAATACAGGAGCAGGTGAAATGGCCAATTCCAATCTGGATTACGCGAAGCACTTTGAATCGGTGATGAAGGCCCTGACCGGCCGCGGCCTGCTGGTGGGCAGTTACGACGCCCAGCGCAAGCCCAACCTGATGACGATCGGCTGGGGCATGCTGGGCTCGATCTGGGGTTTGCCGATGTGGACGGTGCTGGTTCGCCCCAGCCGCTATACCTACCGCTGCATCGAGCATACCGGCTGCTTCACCGTGAATGTGCCCACCGAGGCCATGAGCGGAGCCTGCGCGACCTGCGGGACCAAGAGCGGGCGGGACATGGACAAGTTTGTCGCCTGCCATCTGGACGTGGAAAAATCCGAATACGTCCTGGCCCCTCGCGTGGCCCAGTGCCCGCTGGTCTACGACTGCCAGGTCGTCCACAGCAACGACGTGCTGCCGGCAAAGCTCTCCGAGGAAATCCTCAAGGGCAGCTACGTCGACAGCGATTTCCATCGCGTGTACTTCGGTAAAATCCTCGCCGTCCGCGCCACCGACGACGCCGCGAAGCTGCTCTGATCTCTTAGCGTGGCATGGGCATCTTGCCCATGAATCTCACGGGCGTCCCGCCCGTGCTACGTTTTCTGGCAGATCACCGTGAAGTCGTTGTGCAGGTAATCGTCGATGATCCGCACCTGGCAGGGCAAGTCGCGGAGCATTTTCCGCACCTGATCCGGATGGTAGTAGAAGTACGTCAGCTCCTGACTCGCGGCGCGGGAGTGCAGCAGGTTGAACACTGCGTACTGGTGGGCGAGTTTCAGCATGGTCGCCACGGCGCCGGGCAGGAACTGCTCGTTATTGCCCAGGTTCAGGTTGAACGCGCCGCTGCAAAAAACCACGTCGAAGCTCTCTGGCTCAAACGGGTTGGCCTGGAAGATATCGCCTTGTACGAAGTCAATTCCCGGATGGTTGCGCCGGGCGGCTTGGGCCATCTTCTCCAACAAGTCCACGCCGGTGTAGCGGACGCGCAGGCCCAGGCTGTCCAGGTAGGTCAGCAGGTCGCCCAGGCCGCAACCCACGTCCAGCAGGCTCTTGTCCTGGAGCGGCACGTTGCGGGCGAAGATTTGAAACCGCGCCAATTGCGATTGGGCGCTGGCCCAGTCCAGCACCTGGTGGTGGGGCAGGTCGCCGCCGATCCGCGGTTCGTAATGCCGTCGAATCTGGTCCTCGCGGCGCTCTTGCGACGGATCGGGCTTTTCACGCTCGTTCTTCATAGATCTCCGCCTCTTGGATCACGTGCCGATAAAATTCCTGGCCGCCCAGTGCGACGCACCACGGCCAGATCGCGCCGCGACTGTCGTAGAAGTCGATCCTCGCCGCCTGCCAGTCTCGCGCGATTTGCCGCACCGTCGCCTCCAGTTGCCGCGTTTGGAGCGGTTTGATGGCCTTCCACAGCAGCCGCAGTTGCGGATCCTTGCTGTTGATGGCGGCCAGTTCGCGGCGCCGCGCTTCCAGTTGCCCGATCTCGTGGGCCAGGTCCGGCTGCGTCCGCCGCGCCCAATCGAGACGATACGCCGCGTCGCGAAATTTCTCCAGCCGTTCGCGGGCCTGCGACTGAATCGCCGGCCATTCGTTGCCCAGGTCCTTGGCCGGCACGTCGCGCCGCCTGAAATACGGTTGCAGGTGCTCGGGTAGGCAGATGACCGTCTCAAGCTCTCGCAGTCGGTCCAGGAAGTGACACCGGACGCGAACGACCGGCTGGACCGCGTGAGGGAACAGCCCTCGGTCGCGAACGAGGCGCTCCAGGGCGAACGACGCCGGCATGTAGATCGAGCCTCCGAACGGCAAGGCCAGCGATTGGCCCGTCGAGCCGGCGCGGACTTGAAGCGTCAGCACAATCGCCTTGCCTGGAAGGGCCTGGATGCCCGCCTCGCGCATCGCATCCAGCGGCAGGCGGCCGTCCGCGCCCAGCGGGAAAGATCGCAGGCCGATGACGACATCGCGGCCTTCAAGTCGCGCGGGGCTTCGTACCAGGTGCCCCTCGTGCGCGAAAACGCCGAAGAACGGCAACTCGCCTTCGCCGATTTTCAGTGGGCGCAGGCCGAGCTGGCTTTCATGCAAGGCCTGGTTGTACAGCCCGGCCAGAAGCTCGTAATCGCGCGTGAAAAGTTCCAGCAATTCGACGCTCGGCCCGGGCTCAAGGGCGAACAGGCGCGAAGCGCGCGCCGTGGCGGCGCCGGCCGAAACCGACTTCTCGATCCATCGCGCGTAAATGTCGATCAATCGCCTGGCCCCGCTCTGTAGCCAAGCATTCAGTTGCAATTCCTGGCCGGCGAACCACTCCTTCGTGGCGGCGACGGAAGAGGCCGCCGGGAACGACCGCAGCATGTCCTCCTTGGCGATGCCCAGGATCTGCCGCAAAAAATCCTCGACCTCGGCCGCCGTCAAGTCGCCGATCGTGCGATGGTGCCGGTTGTCCCCCGCGTAGCTTGGGCCGATGAGTTGCCACGTGTCGCCGGGCGAAAACTCGTCATACAACTCGTCCATCGGCCGCGACAGGTGCCTCGCCAGCACGTCGGTCTTCATCCCCAGCGTGCCTTCCCAATGGCGGATTTCGACCGGCAGGCGGCCCAGGAACTTGGAGTAAAAGAGCGCGGCGCCCCAATCCTCGCCGCCGCTGCGGTAGAACCGCTCGCGCTCCAGGTGCAGCGCACCGGCATGAACGGGCGAACCCATCGCCGTGAACGCCACGTCGATGTCCTCGACGTATTGCATAACCGCGTGGCCCTTGGCCGCCAGAGCGTGCAGCTTGGGAATCACGTCCCAGAGCGAATGGCAATTTTGGTCAATGCTGATCATGGCCTGATAGTAAGCTCTGTTGTCCGTCATTTGATGGGCGACATGGATGGGTGCCATGCCCAGGTCTGCGCGGGCATGTCCTGCTGTGTCCACATGCCAGTGCAGACTTGGGCGTGGCACCCGGATTCATCGGCAAACTCCTCACGGGACCACTACGAGCTTGGAGAGGGCCTCGGCGGCCAGCAGGTCGCTCAGCACGCCGCTGAACACCGGACGCACCACCGTGTCCAGGCACAGGTCGGTGAATTGGCCGCCGTCGTCGATTCCCACAAAAACACGCAGGCGGTCGCCGCTGGTGGCTTGCACGAAAACCGGATCCTGGTTGCTCGTCAACCGCCGGGGCCAGCCGAACCGCCTCGCCGCCAGCACAGCCGCGGCGGCCGATCCGGTGCCGCACGCGAGCGTCTCGCCCTCCACGCCGAACTCCCACGTCCGCACGCGCAGTTGACCCTCGCCGAGCACCTGTACGAAATTTGCGTTCACGCCTCGCGGGGCGAATCGCTCGTGAAACCGAATGCCTTTGCCCAGTGTCTGGATATCGACCTCATTGACGTCGTCCACGTACACCACGGCATGCGGCGTTCCCACAACGGCATAATCGCATTGCACCGGCTGGCCGTGAACCGTGATAGCCACGTCGGTCTGGATGTCGTAGGGAAACGGAATACAGACCCGGTAATAGTTGTCGCTCACGGCCGAACCGTTCGACTCACCCGAAGCGGCGCCGGAATTGTCGCGAACATCGCTGCCCAGAACCACGCCTGCCGGAGTGAGGATGCGAATTTCGTGGGTCGCCGTCAGTCCGCTATCGATGACCCATCGCACGAAGCAGGCCGTTCCGTTGCCGCAAAGTTCCGCCTCGCTGCCGTCGGGTTCGAAGAACTTGGCCGAGAAGTCGGCCTTCTCCTCGATCTCCGGCGGGCTGACGAAGATGACGCCGTCGGCGCCGATCCCCAGTCCGCGGCGGCAGAGCGTCCGGGCGAAATGTCCGCCGCCCGCCGGCGAGGCGAGCAGGCCGTCGTACCGGCCGTCCATGTTGTTGATGCAGATGAAGTCATTTCCGCTGCCGGAGAGCTTCGCAAATTCGATTCGATCAGTCATATTGTTTCCAAAATCGGCGCCAGGAACATTTTACCCGAATACGTCGGTGGAGTATACTCTCGCATCGTCGCTAAACTGGATTAGGATCGTATTATGAAAATCGGCATCGGTTCGGATCACGCGGGATTCCGGTACAAAGAAATTATACGGGCTCACCTGGCCAAGGCCGGGCACGAGGTCGTGGATTTCGGCACGTACAATCCCGATCGCGTGGACTACCCCAAGTACATTCGCCCGGTCGCGCAGGCGGTCGCCAGGGACGAGTGCGACCGCGGGATCGTGCTGGGCGGGTCGGGCAACGGCGAGGCGATGGTCGCTAACCGCGTTCGCGGCGTCCGCTGCGGGCTCTGTTGGGATCTGCGGTCCGCCCGGCTGGCGCGAGCGCATAACGACGCCAACGTGCTTTCGATGGGCGAGCGGATGATCTCGATCGAGGCAGCCCTGGAGATCGTGGACACGTTCCTCACCACACCATTCGACGGCGGCCGGCACGCGGAACGCATCAAGCAGATTGACGAGGAGTGAACGAAGGTTCTGTGAGCACCAGGGTTTTGCGAAACCGCAAGCCGGCGCCGGGCTGGAATAAATAGGGACGGACCCCATTTTATTTCCGAATAAAATGGGGGCCGTCCCTATTTATTCCTACTCAATCCCATCGCGTGGGTGTTGACCAAGACCTTGTTGGGTTGAATTAGCGTTCCACCGGGCAGCACGATTCCCATCGCGAGGAGTTCGCCTGTTGCGTCCAGCATGGCGATTTCGCCTTCGGGCAGCGGATGAGCCGGGGCGACTTTTCGACCGAGCAGAACCTCTGTGACCTGCTCTTGTGCCATTTGGTATTTTGACAAGTGCTGCACGGCCACCAGGGCGGAAATCAGGTCGCGGTTCACCTCCACGGTCGCAGGCGACGCGGCGAGTTCGATAGTGAATGCCCCGCTGGCGGTCCGCGTTAACTCGGTGCAGTATCCACCGATGCCCAAGGCCTTGCCGATATCCCTGGCCAGCGAGCGAATGTAGGTCCCGCAACCGCACCGAATCTCCAGTTTCAGCAGCGGCCAAGCGTACTCCAGCAGATCGATCCGGTCGATGCGCACCATTTTGGGCGCCAACGTCACCTCATGGCCGGCGCGGGCGATATTGTACGCCCGCTGGCCTTCCACCAGCGCGGCCGAGTGCGACGGTGGAACCTGGGCGATCTCGCCGACGAAAGTCCGCAAGACTTCCCGCACCCGCGACTCATCCGGCGCAACCGCGTCCGGCAGTGGGGTCACCGTGCCGGTCCGGTCGTCGGTATCGCTGGCGGCGCCCAGGCGGATCGTGGTGACGTACTTCTTATCCTGCCCCATGACCAGTGACGCCAGGCGGCAGGCCCCGCCGACGCAGACCACCAGCACGCCGGAGGCAAAAGGGTCCAGCGTACCGGCGTGGCCGACGCGTACGCCGCGAGGTAACAGCCGGCGCACGCGGGCCACGATGTCGTGACTCGTCGGCCCGGGCGGCTTATTGATGTTCAGGAATCCAAGCATGAACGAAGCATAGCACACCGGTGTTCCCGGAAGATAGTGGCGACGAACGCAACAATGGTTCTTTCCCCGACGGAATCAGGGTACACGCCAAACAGCAAGCTTGATCCCGACAGGAGCTTGCTGTTTGGCGTGTACGGTGTCATAGGGTCTTGTATTTGCCATTCATGTAACGCCCCCCTCTTGGCCGATAGACAACCATGCCATTTGAGCCGCGGCGCCGTGACGGCGGCCGCGACGTGTGGAGTGTGAAATGTCCAGACTGAAAGAAAAAGATATCCCGGTGCAGGCGGGCGCGGCGCGGCGGCACTTTTCACCGGCCGAGGCTACCCGGGCCTTGGTGCTCGTCCGCAAGATCGTCGCCGACGTGGTGGGGCAGTACGGCAGGATGATCGACCTCCAGGAAGAGATGGAGACGGCCCAGGGCACCGGCGCCAATGACCGTACCGAATCGATCCAGCGAGAGTTGGTCGATGCAGCCAGGCGATTGCAGGGATTCGCGACGGAGTTGGACGACGTAGGCGTCGAACTCAAGGACTGGTCGCTGGGCGTCGTGGATTTTCCGTGCTTGGTCGATGGCCGCGAGGCGTACCTGTGCTGGCGCCACGGTGAGGCCGCCGTCGAATACTGGCACGAAATGTGTCAGGACCCTTCGAACCGCCAGCCGATCGGGGAGATTTTTTCGGAAAACGTCATTGGTGGCACGCCTGTGCGGGCGTGAGTAGCAAGGGCGTTTCGCCCATGCCAGGATAAATCGCGGAGTTTGCCGGACCGCAGAGAAGCCCACGGATTCGTCCGTGGGTTTTTTCTTTGTTCCACGAAAAAGATTTTTGCGAACCGGGATGCGGCTAGCCAACGACGTACGGCCTGCGAGTTCTTCATGTCGCGGATTGGTTGCAATAATACGCCCCCGCCCACGTTATGCATATAGGGCCGCTCGCATTGGCGGTTCTCGCGGGCTTGATATATGCCCGCAGTTGCTCTTTGACAAGTTGATAGGAGCATCCGACCTTGGGCGGTCCGTCGGTCGCGACACCGTGAAGAACGGGGCCGCTCGCAAAGTGGGCAAAAAATCGCGAAATGAGGTGGTTGGAAATTATAACATGCTGTACACACAATGGTTGCAACTTTAGAAGCGGGTTCCGGTGGCTTCCAAAGTCGTTCCGGTGGCTTCCGAATGCGTTCGGGTGGCTTCTCGGCAGGTTCTAATGCGTTCCAAATCTCACCGTCGATCTTGTCCGACTCACCGCTGGTCTTGAGCGCCGCTGCCTCAAATGCGGCCGGCGGCGTCCATCAGTCCCGCTAAGCGTTCCTTAAGAGTTGCTTGACGGTCTACACCTCTGCGGATAGAGTAACGCACCGCCTGCCAATAATGGATATTGCGGCGATACACCCGACAAATAGGAGACTGCAGATGATTAAACAGCGTCTGTTCACGCCCGGCCCGACCGACGTTCCCGCCGAGGTCTTGATCGAGATGGCCAAGCCGATTTTTCACCATCGCACGGCTCGGTTCAAGGAAATGTTCGCGGCCGTCAACGACGGACTCAAGAAACTGTTCCTGACCGCTAACGACGTGGTCACGATCGCGGGTAGCGGCACCGCCGGCATGGAGGCCGCGATGGCGTCGGCCATTCCGCGTGACAAGAAGGTGCTGGTCGCGCAGGGCGGTAAATTCGCCGAGCGCTGGGTGAAGGTGGCCAAGACGTACAACATGCAGATGGACGAAGTGAAGGTCGAGTGGGGCACCGGCATTTCGCCGGAGCTGGTGAAAGAGAAGCTCGCCAGCGGCCAGTACGGCGCGGTGGTGGTGGTTCATAGCGAGACCTCGACGGCCACCGCGTGCGACCTGGAAGCCATTGCCAAGGTGGTTCGGGGCACCGACGCGATCCTGATTGCCGACTGCATCACCTCGGCCGGCACGTTGCCTTTGCGAACCGACGACTGGGGCGTGGACATCGTCGTCACCGGCAGCCAGAAGGCGCTGATGCTTCCGCCGGGCCTGGCCCTGGTGAGCGTAAGCCCCAAGGCCTGGGCGATGATCGAGAAGAATCCGGCCCCCGGCGTGTACCTGAGCCTGAAGTCCTACCGCAAGAGCCTGGCCGAGAACGACGTGCCTTACACGCCGGCGATCACGCTGATCCGCGGCCTGAAAGTCAGCCTGGACATGATCCACGGCATCGGCATTGAGAAGGTTTGGAGCCGCACGGCGCTGATGGCCAAGGCGGTGCGCGAGGCGATGAAGGCGCACGGCCTGAAGGTGTACTCGCGGCGCCCCAGCGACAGCGTGACGGGGATCCTGTATCCCGAGGGGATCGAGGACAAGAAGTTCCGCAACAAGGTGCTCCGCGACAAGTGGGGTGCCAGCGTCGCCGGCGGACAGGGCGAACTCGAAGGCAAGATGTTCCGCGTCAGCCACATGGGCTACGTCGATCCGCTGGACACGATTGGCCTGGTGGCGGCGATCGAGTACGCGATGGTCGATTGCGGCGTGAAGTTGGAAGTCGGCAAGGGTGTCAGCGTCGCGGTCAATATCATTAAGGACTTCGCGTGAGCAAGATAAGGGTTTTGATTGCGGACAAGCTGAGCAACGTCGGACTGGACTGGTTGAAGAAGCAGTCCGACGTGGAGATCGACATCAAGCCGGGCCTGCCGCCGGCGGAGCTAGCGAAGGTTGTCGGCGGGTATGACGGCATGATTATCCGCAGCGGCGTGAAGGTGACGGCCGAGGTGCTGGCCGAACCCGGGCGGCTGCGGGCGGTGGCCAGAGCGGGCGTCGGCGTGGACAACGTGGACGTGCCGGCCGCGACGGCCCAGGGCGTGTACGTGCTGAACACACCCGACGGCAACACGGTCTCGACGGCGGAGCTGGCCTTGACGCTGATGATGTCGCTGTCGCGGAAGATCGCATCGGCCAACGCCAGCCTGCTGTCGGGCAAGTGGGACCGCAAGCGTTTCGA
Source organism: uncultured Planctomycetaceae bacterium (assembly GCA_964646065.1). GTDB lineage: Bacteria > Planctomycetota > Phycisphaerae > SM23-33 > SM23-33 > CAZYDC01. The sequence continues at coordinate 9,312 of CAZYDC010000051.1, forward strand.
GGGCACGCAGCTTGGCGGCAAGACGCTGGGCGTGGTCGGCCTGGGGCGCATCGGCAGGGCGCTGGCCAAGCGGGCCGAAGGCCTGGAAATGCACGTGCTGGGCTTCGATCCGTTCCTGCCCGCCGGCGTGACGGTACCCGGCGTGGAAATCCTGACGGACCTGAACGAGCTTTGCCGGCGGAGCGATTACATCTCCGTGCATACGCCCAAGAGCCCCGAGACCGCCAGCCTGATCGGCGCGGCGCAGTTTGCCGTGATGAAGCCCAGTGTGCGGTTGATCAACGCCGCTCGCGGCGGGATCATCGACGAGGCGGAGTTGCTCAAGGCCCTCAACGAAGGCCGGGCCGCCGGCGCCGGCATCGACGTGTACATGAAGGAGCCGCCGGAGTCCGAGGTCGAGAAGGCCTTGATCGCGCATCCGAAGGTCCTGGCCATCCCGCACCTGGGCGCCAGCACGGCCGAGGCCCAGGAGCAGGTTGCCCTGGAAGCGGCGGAGATCGTCGTCGAACTTCTGCGGGGCGGAAAGGTCCGCAACGCGGTGAATAAACCAGTTCGTAGTTCGTAGTACGAAGTTCGGAGTAACGACAAGAGAATCCAGTCGCCACTCCGAATTTCCTGCTCTGAACTTCGTACTACGAACTCCGAACTACTAACTTTTTTTTGGGAAGGATTGTCCGTGCAGATACGAGCTTTTCGCGGCTGGCGATATGCGGTGCCCGCGGGCAAGGACTTGGGCAAGTTGATCGCGCCGCCGTACGACATTCTCTCGCTGGCCGACAAGAAGGCCTTGCTGGCCCGCGATGCCGACAACATCGTGGCAGTGGACCTGCCGCACGTGCCGCCCAAGGAAGTCGGGCCTGACAGCGAATACCAGGCGGCCGCCACCCTACTTGCGAAGTGGATGAACTCGGGCGTGCTCAAGCAGGATTCCGCGCCGGCCTTGTACGCTTACGAGCAGACGTTCCCCTGGGCCGGGCGGACCTTCACCCGCCGCGCGCTGCTGACCGGCGTGCGTGTGACCAAACTGGGCGAGGACGTGATCCCGCACGAGCACACGTTCGCCGGCCCAAAGGCCGACCGACTTAAGCTCACCGAGCTTACGCGCACGCAGCTCTCGCCGATCTTCGGTTTCTACTCCGACGGCGGCGCCGCCGCCAAGGCGCTGTGGGCCGCCGCCGCCAAGGTCCAGCCGCTGGTGGGCGAACTCGACGGCGTGACCGAGAAGGTGTGGGTCATCACCGACCCCAAGGTGATCGCCGAGGTGACGGCCGCGCTGAAGAAAGTGCCGGTGTTCATCGCCGACGGGCATCATCGCTGCACCACGACGATGAACTATCGCGACGCCCTCAAGGCCGCCGGCAAGATCGACGACAATCACGAGGCCAACTTCGTTCTGTTCGCGCTGGTGCCGCAAGACGACCCCGGCCTGCTGGTCCTGCCGACGCATCGCGTGGTGTGCGGGCTGAAGGCGGACTTCAGCATGGACAAGCTCGCGCAGGCTGCGAAGGAATTCCGCTGGCAGCGTGTGCAGGCCAAGACGGAAGACTTTCGCGACGCCGACGCGTTCCTTCGCCGCTATGGTCGCACGGCGATGGCGTACACGTATGGGGCGTCCGCCCCGACGGCCAAGGGTCCGGGCGATGTTTGGGTCGCCACGCTTCAGGACGCCGGCGCGATGGCCAAGGCCGCTCCGCAAGAGTTGCCGGTCTGGCGCGAGCTGGACGTGGCCATCCTGCACAAGTTGATTATCGACCAGGCGCTGGCCCCGTGGAAGACGGACCAGACGAACATCGAGTACACGCCCGACGGCCTGAAGGTGCTGGCCGCGTGCGGCGAATCGGCTACCGCTGGCGCGGCCTCGCCGCTGGGCATCTGTCTGCAATCCACGCCGCTGGAGTCGGTCGAAAAAATTGCCCTCGCCGGCGCGGCCATGCCGCACAAAAGCACGTACTTCTATCCGAAGCTCGCCACGGGAATCGTGCTCAAACCGCTGGAATAGAAAAGAAAGAAAGGTAAGACTGCTCATGCTTAAAGGTATTTCTCCCGCACTGAGTCCCGAACTGCTGGCCGTGCTTTCCGCGATGGGCCATGGCGATGAGATCGTCCTGGCCGACGCGCACTTCCCCGGCGAGACGTTGGGCAAACGCTGCCTCCGCGCCGACGGTCTGAGCGTGGTCGCGCTGCTCGAAGGCATCCTGCCGCTGTTCGAGCTGGACAGCTACGTCGAGGCGCCGGTGGTGATGATGGCCCCCAAGGCCGGAGACACCGTGGACCCGACCGTCGAGCCCAGCTACCGCAAAGTCGTCGACAAGTTCGCACCGAATACGCCGCCGATCGGCAAGATCGGCCGCTTCGACTTTTACGACCGCGCCAAGCAGGCCTACGCCGTCGTCATGACCGGCGCGACGGCCAAGTACGCCAACGTGATTCTCAAGAAGGGTGTCACGCCGGTTTGAAGCGGCGTGGAGCGTTGGGCGTGAAGCGTAGAGCGTAACGGCAAAGAGTGAGATGATCTCTGCGCGTCGCGCCTTAGGGTTTGGAGTCGGTGTCACTCGATGCGATCAGTCGTGCGTTGCAGTATCCAGACCTGTCGGGAATGTCCCGCAGCGCGGCCGCCAGCGCATCGATCCCCTGTTCCATCGACACCGTCGTGTCGTAACCGAGGGCCGAGAGCTTGCCGTACGCGATGGCGTAGTCCCGCTGATCCGGATCGTGTCCGGCAGGGTCGAGTTCGATCCGCACGTCGCCCACGCGGGCCTGGATCATCCGGCAGATCTCCATCTTGGTGAAGTTCATCCGTTCGCTGCCGGCATTGTACACCTGCCCGCGCATCGCCGCGGCGTGGTCCAAGGCAAAGCAAATCGCCCGAGCGATGTCGGACACGTCGATGAAGCTGCGCCGCGCGGAGCCCTCATACAGCCTGAGCACCTTCTCGTGAATCGCGCGGTGGACGAACTCGTTGACCAGCAGGTCCAGCCGCAATCGCGGGGAGACGCCGAATGCCGTCGCGATCCGGAAGACCGTCGCCCCGGCGGCGAGCATCGCCTTTTCGCCCTGTGCCTTGGTGCGGGCGTACACGCTCAGCGGGCGCAGCGGCGTGCCTTCGGTGCATAGGGCGTCCTTCACGATACCGTAGCAACTGCCGGTGGACGCGTAGACCAGAGGCCGGCCGGACGCGGCGGCGGCGACGTTCTCGCTGCCCAGCACGTTGGTCTGCCGGGCGAGCTCGGGGTTCTTGTCGCAGGCGCCCAGGCCGACGATCGCGCCCAGGTGGACGATCGCGTCGCAGCCCTCCGCGGCGGACTCGATGGCGGCCCGGTCGCGAATGTCGCCGCGAATCAAGGTAAATCTCTCGGACTCCGCAAAGTCGGGCGGGAGGTTGGCCCCGTACAACAGGCAGTCCAGGACCCTCACCTGGTGGCCCTTGGCCAGCAGCATGGGCACCAACGTTGTGCCGACGTATCCTGCTCCGCCTGTCACAAGAACTTTCATGTGGTTCCTATATGCCACAGGCGGGCGTTGACATTTCGACCGATTGCCGTTAACCTGTTTGCCCGTGGCTGTCCACAGTTTAAGCGAGTGACGATGGTAGATCAAAGAGAAAGGAACTCTATGAAAGATCAATTGGCAGTTGTCGCCGGCGGCGGCGGTTTCATCGGCGGCAATCTGGTGGCGGACCTGCGAAAGCAAGGCTACAAGAAAATTCGTTGCGTTGACATCAAGCCCTTCGATCAATGGTATCAAAAGACCGAGGGCGTCGAAAACGTCAGTCTCGACCTCAAGCTCAAGGAGAACTGCCAGAAGGTCTGCCAGGGCGCGGGGCTGGTGTTCCAGCTCGCCGCCGACATGGGCGGCATGGGGTTCATCGAGAAGAATAAGGCTCTGTGCATGTTGTCGGTGCTGACCAGCACGCACATGCTTCTGGCCGCCAAGGAGGCGGGCGTGAAGCGGTTCTTCTACTCCTCGTCGGCCTGCGTGTACAACGGCGACAAGCAGCGAGTCGCGAACGTGACGGCCTTGAAGGAAGAGGACGCCTACCCCGCGTTGGCCGAGGACGGCTACGGCTGGGAGAAGCTCTTCACCGAGCGCATGTGCCGGCACTTCCGCGAGGACTTCGGCCTGCAGACCCGCATCGCGAGGTTCCACAACGTGTACGGTCCGTTCGGCACGTGGGAAGGCGGCCGCGAGAAGGCTCCCGCGGCGATCTGCCGGAAGGTCATCCAGGCCAAGCTCAGCGGAAAACACGAAATCAACATCTGGGGCGACGGCAGCCAGACCCGCAGTTACATGTACATCGACGACTGCGTCAAGGGCATCCAGATGATCGCCTTCAGCGATGTCGTCGATCCGCTGAACCTGGGTTCCAGCGAGATGGTGTCGGTCAACCAACTGGTGGACATCATCGAGAACATCGCCGGCGTGAAGCTCAAGAGAACCTACGACCTGTCGGCCCCCAAGGGCGTCGCCGGGCGAAACAGCGACAACACGCTCATCCAGAGCCTGCTGCACTGGGAGCCCAACATCAAGCTGCGTGACGGCCTGGCCAAGACCTACGCTTGGATCCACGACCAGTACGTGGCCAAGTACGGAAAGAAGTAAGAATTGCAAATTGCGGATTTGTGAGTCTGCTAAACCCGTGTGGTCATATTGCAGATTGGACGGCGAGATGCGAATTCGCCATTCAATCTGCAATATGCAATTTGCAGTCTGCAATGAGTGAAGCGGAAACCTTGAATACCAATGGGAAATCTCGTGATGTCGAATAACACCCTTCCTGTTCCGTGGGACTACTTGATCGTGACGGCCTCCAATGACCAGCAGGGTCGAGCGTACGAGTCGCAGCTCGCGATCCGGCGGAAACTGGGGCTGCTGACCGACCTGGCCGAGGTGATGGTCGTGATCGATCCGCAAGGCAAGCGGATCGGCAGCGGCGGCAGCACCGCGCTGTGCCTGATGAGCGTGCTCAACCGCGAGCTGGTCAAGCGCGGGCAAGCCACTGCGCCCGCGAAACGCGGCGCCCATGCGGCGCTTGACGCGGCGGCGATGGAGTCGATCCTCGGGGGCCTGCGAATCCTGATTATCCACGCCGGCGGCGATTCGCGGCGCCTGCCCGCCTACGGGCCTTGCGGAAAGATCTTCGTCCCCGTGCCCGGCGCCGGCGAGACCGGCCTGGGCCAGACGCTCTTCGACCGCATCCTGCCGACCTTCCGCGACCTGCCGCCCGGCCTGCCGGGCCGCGGGCAAACCGTCGTGACCTCCGGCGACGCGCTGATTATTTTCGATACCGAGGCCGTCAACTTCGCCAACCCCGGCATGACCGCGCTGGGCTGCAACGCGACGCCGCAACACGCCAGCAAGCACGGAGTGTTTTGTTCCAGCGAACCGCGAAAACAAGGCAGCGATCCCCAGACACCCCCAAGCGGACTTGGGGGTGCCACCCAGAGCGTGCGGCTGTTCCTCCAGAAGCCAAGCCCCGCTGAGCAGGCCGCCGCCGGCGCGATCAACCGCTCCGGCCAGTCGATACTGGACATGGGCGTGATGAGCTTTGACGCGGCCACGGCCATGCGGTTGCTCCAGTCGGTCGAAGCCGCGCCCGGCGCGGGCGGCCAACTCGCATGGTCGCCTCGGATGGAAGAAATCATCCTTTCCCAGGGCCTGGACCTGTATCGCGAAATCTGCTGTGCCTTGGGCAGCGAGGCCACCGCGAAACATCATCTTTCCAGTGCGCGGGCCAGCGGGTCCAAGTGGCCCGAGCCGATGCTCCGCCGGATTCACCGCGACCTGCAAGGCCTGGAACTCTATGTGCAGGTT
>CAZYDC010000052.1:0-15122 GCA_964646065.1 uncultured Planctomycetaceae bacterium
ACCAGCGCGGGCGCCCAGATCGACACCTTGAGCATCGCCAGGCTCAGGCCTACCGCAAGCCCGTCCAGGCTGGTCGCCACGCTGAGCGAGATCAGCGCCCATCCCTTGGTCGGATCGCCCTTGTTGGGTCGCTGCGAGGCGCGACGCGACTGCCAAAGCATCTTTCCGCCGATGAAGACCAACAGGCCAAACGCGACCCAATTCTGGGCCGAACCGATCTGCGCGACGACCGTCCTGCCCAGGACGTACCCCAGCACAGGCAACAATGCCTGGAACAGGCCGAAATGGAACGCCAGGCGCAGCACGTGCCGGAGCGTGACTTTCGGCAGCGACAGTCCGCTGCCTACGGCTACCGCCAATCCATCCATAGCCGAACCGAAGGCGATGGCGATGATATTCAACCAGCTCAAGATTCACCACTTTCCGGGCGGATCGCCGCCGGGCATGTTTGCGCTAGAGACTCAAACCACCAACCTCAGGCCGATCGCGATAAGGATAAGCCCGCCGGCCAGGTCGGCGACGCGTCCGAACCGTGGCCCGACCCGCCCCCCGAGCATGATTCCCGCGGCGGTGAGCAACCCGGCGACCACGCCGATGACCATGCTGGGCACCCAGATTGACACGCCCAGGAATCCGGTGCTCATGCCCACGGCGAAGGAGTCGAGGCTCGTGGCTATGCTGAGCATTATCAACCTCCAGCCGCGCGTGGGGTCCGCGCGGTGAGCCCCCCTGGCGTGCATCGCCTCCCAGAGCATCTTCCCGCCAACCAGCATCAGCAGCGCGAAGGCGATCCAGTTGTTCCAGGCGCCCACCCGCGCGGAGATGGTCGTGCCCGCCAGCCAACCCAGCACGGGCATAAGAAACTGGAACAGGCCGAAATGAAACGCCTGGCGAAACACGTGCCGATGAGTCACCTTCGGCAGCGACATGCCCGTCGCCACCGCTACCGCCAACGCGTCCATCGCCAGGCCAAGCGCGATGCCGATGATGTTCAACCAACCTAGTTCCAAGCCTATTCCTTCTTATAGACCGTCTCGCGGGCGATCCTCGCCAGGATCGCCGCGTCGCCCGGGGGCAGTTCGTGGGGCACGAATTTGTTGACCGCCCCGCTCCGGCCAAAAAGAAACTCAAACCACACCGCCCCGCCCAGGTACTCGCCGTCGGCGTTGGCGTGATGGCCGTCGTAGTCCAGCCGCTGGCGGCCGTCTTTGTCCTTGTGCCATGCGTAACCCACGTTCAGGCTGTGCGACTGGTCGGGCAAGTTCGGGAATTGCGGCTTGGCGTAGTTGAACGCCGGATCGGGAAAACGCCCTTTCCACTGCGGGTCGAGGCGGGCGTTCTCGAACGCGTCGCCGACCGGCAGTATCTCCGCGCCCAATTCACCGGAGATCGTCCGATAGGCCGACTCCAACCGGCGGCGCATTTCCGCGTGCGGGAAACTCGCGTTGAACGCCGGGTCATCCTCGCGGTAGGCCCAGGTCTGGTGCAGCACGATCCTGACGCCGGGCGCGTACTTGCGGACGTAATCGGCCAGCTCCTTCGCGTACGGCCGGTAGGTCTCGACCTTCGCGCTATCCATGCTGTGCTGCTGGAGCGTGACGACGTCCCACTTCTGCGCGACGAGGATTTCCTTGAGCGTGACGGGCTTCCCGTTGTACGAATAGGTCTTGGCCTTGGGGTCGGGCGGGTTTTTCTCGGCGAGTTGGGCGTTGGCCCAATGCGTGGCCAGCGGGCTTCCGCCGATGGTCGCCTTGCCCAGCGTGAGCTTGCATCCGGCACAGCGGGCGATGTCGGGCAGATACCTCGTGGTGTTGTCGGTGAAACTGTTTCCGATGGCCAGGACCTTTAGCTCGGTCGTGGCCGGTGAGGTTCGGGCAGGCTGTGTCTGCATGGTGTTGCCGCATCCGACGATGCCCAACACGGCAATCAGGGCCAGGCGGGTCACGGCGTCCTTTCCAAAGGCGTTCTTGCGAGCGGGCGAGCCGGATACTCCACGAGGAATGTCCGGCCGCAACCCATCGGTTCGTCTGGAACGGGATTCTACAGCCACCAGGCGGCGTTGGGCAACAAGTCCATGAACTGGTTTCCCGCCAGGCTTGCGTATTTCGGGTGGCGTGGAGCATGGCAACTTGGAATGGTATTGCGTCGTCAATACGTTAGAATGATGCAAGAGGAGTATCGCCATGCGACGAGAGTTCAGTATCATCATCGAAAAAGACGAAGACGGCTGGTTCGTTGCCACGGTGCCGGAACTCAGGGGTTGCCATACGCAGGCCAAGTCGCTGGACAAACTCTTGTCCCGCGTTCGCGAGGCCATCGAATTATGCCTGGAAGTTCAGAAGGACGTTGGGCGCGGCCCGGAGTTCGTGGGTGTCCAGCGGATCGCGGTGGAAACATGAGCAAACTGCCGCGGTTGCGGGGCCGCGAGGTAGTCCGCTCTTTGCGAAAGGCGGGGTTTGAGGTCGTCCGAGTCAGAGGCAGCCACCATTTCCTTCTTGCCAAGGATGGCCGCACGACGGTCGTTCCTGTCCATGCGGGCGAGCAGGTAGGGCCCGGATTGCTCCGGGCAATTCTCAGGGATTGCGAACTCACGGTCGAGCAGTTCAAGGATCTGTAAGAACGGGGCCGTACCGCCCCATGTCAACGGATCAACCAAACAACTCAATGGATTTCTCTCCGCCATTGCCGATACTATGATCAACCTGCGTACCAGGAGCTTTGCGTGGAAGACAGATTGATGGTCAGCGTTTCGGGCATTCGAGGCACGATCGGCGCGACGTTGACGCCGAGGATCGCCTGCGACTTCGGCTGCGCGTTCGGGACGATGCTCGGTGAGAAAGACAAGTCGGGTGCCATGCCTAAGGGTGCCATGCCCAAGTCTGCGCGGGCATGTCTTCCCGCCGAACCAGGACATGCCCGCGCAGACTTGGGCATGGCACCCAGAATGACGGTCGTCATCGGTCGCGACACTCGTACGTCGGGCGCGATGATCCAGTCGGCCGTTACGGCGGGGCTGCTGGCGACCGGTTTGGACGTGGTGGACCTGGGCGTGGTGAGCACTCCGGGGGTCGGCCTGATGGCCCTCAAGACGCAGGCCGGCGGGGCGGTCATGATTACCGCCTCGCACAATCCGCCGCAGTACAACGGCATCAAGTTTCTTCAGCCCAACGGCTGCTGCCTGCCCGCCGCGTCCGCCAACAAGCTCAAGGAGATTTGGCAGGCGGGCCGGTTCCCGCTTCGTTCGTCGCTGGAGGTCGGCCAGCAGAGCCGCAACGGCACCACGCACGGCAAGCACGTGGACGCCGTCTGCGGAATCTGCGACACGACGCTGATTTCCTCCAAGCGGTTTAAGGTCGTGCTGGACAGCATCAACGGTTCGGGCTGTGTGGTCACGCCGATGCTCCTGGGCCGACTCGGATGCGAATTTGCCCACCTCAACGCCGAACCCACCGGTCTGTTCGCGCACGAGCCCGAGCCGATCGAGAAGAACCTCACCGGCCTCGGCCAGGCGGTGCTCAAGCACCACGCCGCCGTCGGCTTCGCGCAGGATCCCGACGCCGACCGCCTGGTGGTGGTGGACGAGAAGGGCCGGTTCATCGGCGAGGAGTACACGCTGGCGCTGGCGACGGCGTTCGTGCTGCGGCATCGCAAGGGCAAGGTCGCGACCAACCTGGCCACTTCGCGAATGATCGACGACATCGCCGCCGCCGCCGGAGTGGAGGTGGTTCGCGCGGCCACCGGCGAGGCCAACGTCGTCGAGGCCATGTTTCAGAGCGGCGCCATTTTCGGCGGCGAGGGCAACGGCGGAGTGATCGAGCCGCGCGTCGTGCCCGTGCGAAACAGCCTGGTCGGAATCGCCTACATCCTTCAGTACCTCGCGGAGACGGACAAAACTCTCAGCCAACTCGTCGCGGAAATCCGGCCTTACGTTTTGCTCAAGACCAAGTTCCCCTGCCCCGACGGCGCCGCGCCCGCAGTGGCCGGCAAGACCCGCGCCGCCTTCGCCGCCCGAAGCGGCGCCAAGTTCGACGACCGCGACGGACTCCGCATCGACCTGCCCGAAGGATGGGTCAGCGTCCGCGCCAGCAACACCGAACCCATCATGCGAATCATGGCCGAGGCGAGCGACCAGCAAACGGCGGAGCAATTGGTGGCGCAGGTGCGAAAGATTGCGGATGAGGTGATCCAAAAATAAACGGGAATCGGGTTTCGGGATTCGGGATTCGGGAAGAAACAACGAAGAGCCTCTTTGTCGTTTCTTCCCGAATCCCGAATCCCGATTCCCGAAACCCGATTCCCGCTCCTAACCGCTGTACCTTCGCTTGCCGCCATGCTACACTTGGACTTTGGAAGGAAAACCAATGGCTGAAGACAAAAAGATTATTATCGACGACGATTGGAAGAACCAGGCGCAGGCCGAGAAGGAAAAACTTTCCGAGCAGGTCGATAAGCCTGCCGAAGGCGCCGCCGGCGGACCCGAGGGCGAGCGCGGGTTGCCCCCGGCCAGCTTCACCACGCTGATCAGTTCGCTGGTGACGCAGATTTTCTACTCGCTGGGCGGCATAGAAGATCCGCAGACCGGCAAGCGATACCTGGACCTCGGCTTGGCCAAGCATCACATCGACATGCTGACCGTGATCGAGGAAAAGACCAAGAACAACCTCACGGCCGACGAGAAGAAGCTGCTGGACCAGGCCCTCTACGAAACCCGGATGCAGTACGTGCAGATCGCCCAGCGCGTCGCGCAGATGTAGGGCGGCATTCGTTTGTAGTGGCCTCGTAAGAGGCTTCTTCGTGGTCCCGGGATTCAAGAAGCCTCTCACGAGGCCACTACAAGCGGGCCGCTGGACGAAAGTAAGGGTAGCCCCTGGGAACGCCAATCTCCCGATTGGCGCTTTTATATTGTCTTTTCCTCCACCCCTTGCGGGGGTAGATTTGTAGCCTGTGGCTTGGGCTACGAAAATGACGGCGCCAATCTCCAGAACCCCGGCAGGGGCGAAAGAAAGGTTCGACCTATGGCAATGAAATTGAAAAGCATCCTTGCGGTTGTGACAGTTGCCCTGATTGTTTCGGGCTGCGCACCATCGACACCAGTCACGTTCTATGCCCAATGGCCATTCGACGCGAAAGAAGCGGTCCAACGACAAGACGAAACCGCTACAGCCTTGGGTGCGCCCAAAGAGGCAACCCTCGACCTGGGCAAGGGCGTCAGCATGAAGCTGAACCTCATCCCGGCAGGGAGATTCATGCTGGGCAGCCCGAATGAAGAAAAGGGCCGCCAGACTGACGAAGGCCCGCTGCACGAGGTCAGGATCAGCACGCCGTTTTACATGGGGGCTTCCAATGTGACGCGGGGACAGTTCGCCGCCTTCGTGAAGGAAACCGGCTACAAGACTGACGTCGAAAAAGGCGGCTCGGAGGTTTTGTGGGACGGCTTCGATTTGAAGACGGTCAAAGGCGTGCCGTGGAACAAGCCGGGCTTCGACCAGACGGACGAACACCCCGTGGTTTGCGTGAGCTACAACGACGCCCAGGCCTTTTGCAAATGGCTGAGCAACAAGACCGGCCGGGCCGTCAAGCTGCCCACCGAAGCGCAGTGGGAATACGCCGCCCGCGCGGGCACCAGCACGCTCTATATCTGGGGCGACAACCCCGACGACGGCAAAGGCTGGTGCAACGGCAACGACCTGACGGCCAAGAAGAAGTTCAGCCCCAAGGGGGAGTATTTCAACTGGGATGACGGCTACCTGTATACGTCTCCGGTCGGGAAGTTCAAGCCCAACGCCTTCGGCCTGTACGACACGCACGGCAACGCCGCCGTGTGGTGCGGCGATTGGTACGACAAGGATTACTACGCCAAGTCGCCCAAGACCGACCCGCAAGGGCCGGCCAATGGCAAGACGCGTGTTGTACGCGGCGGCTGCTGGGGCCACTATCCCGTGCATGATCGCTCGGCCTACCGCCTGGGTCTTGATCCGGCCTACGGTTTCAACTACGCCGGTTTCAGGGTGATTGTCGAAGCAAAATAATGTCCCTGACTCTTCCACAAGCGGGAGAATGTCAATGAACCGCAAAGGCGTATTTATTGCGTTGACGGTATTCGGGTTGGCTTGCTGGATGTCGGCGATATATGGGCAGCAACCAACGAGGACAATTTCTGCAACCAAGCCGTCTACAAAACCGGCATCTCAATCAGCCAAGGTCTATACGAAGTGGCCTTTTGATTCTAAAGAAGCGGGACGCCGACAAGATGAAACTGCCAAAGCGCTCGGCGTATCGAAGGAACTTGCACTAGAACTCGGTGGCAAGGTCATATTGAAGTTGGTTCTTATCCCTGCGGGGAGGTTCACGATGGGCAGCCCCAAGGGCGAGAAAGGTCGTAGGGAGGACGAAGGCCCGCAACATGAAGTAACCATCAGCACGCCGTTCTACATGGGAGTATTCAGCGTAGCTCAGGCCCAATGGGAAGAGGTTATGGGAACGACAGTCGCCCAGCAGGCAGGCATGGTCGACAAATCGGGGAAGCTTTTCGGTGAAGGTCCGGAAATCCCGATGTATTTGGTTTCTTGGGAGGATGCAACGGAATTCTGCAAGAAGGTTTCGGCAAAGGCGGGTATGACCGTAAAGCTGCCCAGCGAGGCGCAGTGGGAATATGCCTGCCGCGCTGGCAGCGATACAAGGCACTATTACGGTGACATCAATAACGATACAAAGTTAGGAGCCTATGGTTGGTATCTGGAAAACGGCCATTTTAAAAGCCTTCCGGTTGGTCAGAAGCACCCCAATGGGTGGGGCTTGTACGATATGAACGGCGTCCTATGGCAGTGGTGCCAGGATTGGTACAGTGAAAAATACTACTCCGAAAGAGGGAACCACCTAGACCCGAAAGGACCCGTGCTGGACACAGGCAATCGTGCTCTACGAGGGGGCAGCTCATTTCGCCCAATAAATGACACCCGTTCTGCCAGCCGTGCCATGGATTTGCCGAAAAACCGTAGCAAATATTACGGTTTTCGTATCGTGGTTGAAATAAACCAGAAAGACTGAACACCGGTTAATTGTAAGTACCTATCCGATATCATCCATTTTTTCTTTCATAATTTTAATTTTGTGCTTGCTTTCTTTCCAGCAGTAGCCGATTATGTGAAATAATTCAGTCATTATTTGGATGGTTTAAGCCATAGCTACCGAACTGACCATAGAGAATCGGCGAGACAAGACTTCCGAGTTGCTTGCTCGGCAGGGATTTATGTCTTTGGCTGAACTCGTGCAGGCGTTGGCGGTTTCTGAAAGCACCATTCGACGCGATCTGGAGGTGCTGGAGGAGCAGGGGGCCATCCGGCGGACGCATGGCGGGGCGGTTTATGTGAAGGACGCCACCAATTCTCATCTTGCTTTTGCCGACCGCCAGACGACAATGTCGCAGGCCAAGGAGGCCATCGGCAAGGCCGTCGCCGGGTTGATTCCGGTGGAGCAGACGGTGATTATCAACGGCGGCACGACGTGTTTCGAGGTGGCGCGGGCGCTGGCGGGGACGCGGCTGAACGTGATCACCAACTCGGTGCCGATCGCCTCGGTGCTGTCGTCGGACCTGGCGACCGAGGTGACGCTGATCGGCGGGTACGTGTATCCGCGAACGGGCGTGGCCTTGGGCGCGATGGCCGAGCAGCAGCTTGCCTCGCTGCGGGCGACGCAGCTCGTGCTCAGTTGCGCGGGCGTGTGCGAGGAAGGGGCCTTCAACGCCAACCAGATGATGGTCGATGTCGAAAAACGAATGATCGACATCGCCGACGAGATCATCCTGGCGGCCGACCACACGAAGTTCGGCAAGCGCTCGGTGGTCAAACTTTGCGACATCGAGCAAATGGACGTGATCGTCACGGACGCGGGCGCCGACGAGCGGACCCGCGGTTGGCTGGCCGGCCTCAAGGCCAAGGTGATCTATGCGTGACAGGAAAACAGAAAAAGGCACCAGGCACTTGGCAATAGGCACTAGGCGAACCACGAAGAAGCCTTTTCTTCCTAGTGCCTATTGCCCATTGCCTATTGCCTTCTTCCCTATTGCCTTCTTCCGGTGAAATTATGACCCAACTAAACATCCCCATGCCTCGTGAACAGTTGGAGCGGATCGTCCGCCAGGTGGTACGGCAGCAGTTGGCGCAGTGTCCTCCGGCCTTGCGCGGGCCCGGTGTGGGCGCTGCCGCGTGCGGGCCTTACACGCCCAACCTGGTGGTCAACATTTCCGCGCGGCACATGCACATCTCGGCGCAGGACTTGGCGACGTTGTTCGGCCCTGGCGCGGAGTTGACGGTGTTCCGCTGGCTGTATCAGCCGGGCGAGTTCGCGGCCGAGCAGACGGTGACGCTGATCGGCCCGAGGCGGCGGGTGATCGAGAACGTGCGCATTCTGGGCCCGGTGCGCAAGCACTCGCAGGTCGAGATCAGCGCCACCGACGCGGTGGCCCTGGGCGTGGACGCCCCCGTGCGGCCGTCGGGCAATATGCAAGACACGCCCGGGTGCATCGTGCTGGGTCCAAAGGGCATGATCGAACTGAAGCAAGGCGTGATCCGCGCGGAGCGGCACGTCCACATGACGCCGATGGACGCGGAGTTCTTCGGCTTCCGCAGCGGCCAGTACGTGCGGCTGCGAGTGACCAGCGACTGCGGAACGACCTTCGACAATGTCCTGTGCCGCGTGCATGAGAATTTCCTGCTGGAAGTTCACCTGGACACCGACGAAGGAAACGCCTGCAATCTGAGCAACGCCACCGGCGCCGAACTGCTGCCTTGAAATTGAAAGGGTGCCATGCCCAAGTCTGCGCGGGCATGTCTTTGGGCACGTGGAAGACATGCCCGCGCAGACTTGGGCATGGCACCCAACAGTGGAACAAGATTCACGCATGACACGGATTTGACGAACTAGAAACTTTCAGGAGAAACGGAAATGTCATTACAAGCATTGGGCATGGTCGAGACTCGAGGCCTGGTGGCCTTGATCGAGGCCTCGGACGCGATGTGCAAGGCCGCCAACGTGGAGTTGATCGGCTGGGACAAGGTCGGATCGGGCCTGGTCACGACGTTCGTGAAGGGCGACGTGGCGGCCGTCAAGGCCTCAGTGGACGCGGGCGCCGCGGCCGCCGCCAAGATCGGCGAGGTCATCAGCGTACACGTGATTCCTCGCCCGCACGACGACCTGGTCCACGTCGTGCCCTCGACGAAGTCAGAGAAAAAACCGGCCGCCAAGTAAGGGTGGCATGGCGACGTTGTTTGTCGCCATGCGATCTCGGAAAGACTCGGACATGGCGACAAACAACGTCGCCATGCCACCCTTGAACGAAAACGTATTACGCTGGGCGTATGTCCCAGATTGGAGAGCAACATGGAAGCATTGGGAATGATTGAGACCAAAGGGTACGTCGGGCTGGTCGAGGCCTCCGACGCGATGCTCAAGGCCGCCAACGTCGAGGTGGTCAAACGCATCGAAATCGGCGGCGGCTACGTGACCACGATCGTCAAAGGCGATGTGGGCTCGGTGAAGGCGGCTGTGGAGGCCGGCGCCGCGGCGGCCGGAAAGATCGGCGAACTGGTCAGCAAACACGTGATCCCCGCGCCCAGCGAGGCCCTGCAAGGCGTCTTCTTCTAGAGTCCAAGAAGACCCACGATTGACACGAAGGCACGTTTGCCTCATTCGTGCCGTTCGCGGTGGCCGTTGGTGAAAGAGACCATGAAGGTATTGGTAAGCAATATCGGCTCGACGAGTTTCAAGTTCCGCCTGTTTGACATGGCGGGCCCGGAGCGCGAGATCGCTGTCGGCGGCGCCGACCGCATCGGCGGCAAAGGCGGCGTGCTGAAGCTGCAAATTGGCGCCGCACACCCGACGAAAACCGCTCGTGATTTCGCCGATCACGGCTCGGCCATTGTTTTTGTGCTGGAGCAGTTGGTCGCCGGCGGGGCGCTGGCCGGTCCTGGGGACCTGGACGCCGTCGCGTTCAAGGCCGTCATGGCCGGCGACGTCGATGCCGTCTGCCGCGTGGACGACAAGTTCCTGTCGCGCATGGAATACTTCGTGCCCATCGCGCCGGCGCATAATCCGCCGTACATCGCGGCCATGCGAATGTTTCAGAAGGTGCTGGACGGCACCCCTCTGGTGGCCGCGATGGAAACCGGATTTCACCGCACCGTGCCCGACCGCCGCCGCCTCTACGCCGTGCCGACCCGGTGGGCCAAGGAGTACGGCGTCAAGCGGTATGGGTTCCACGGCGCGTCGCACCGATATATCGCCACGCGGATGGAAGAGTTGATGGGCGAATCGTTTGAAAAACGGGGACAGACACCGATTTCAAACGGCGAAATCGGTCTCAGTCCCCGTTTTTCCAAGACACCCCCAAGCGGACTTGGGGGTGCCACAAGACGAGTCATCTCCTGCCACCTGGGCGGATCGTCCAGCCTTTGCGCGATTCGCGACGGCGCGAGCGTCGCGGTGAGCATGGGCCTCTCGCCGCAGTCCGGTCTGCCGCAGTCCAACCGGGCGGGCGAGTTCGACCCGTTCGCGTTTTCGCTGCTGGCCCGACAGGCCGGGCTGGACACCGCCGGCGTGCTCAAGGCGCTGGGTTCGCAGAGCGGCCTGGCGGCCCTGAGCGAGACCAGCGGCGACATCCGCGACATTCTCAAGGGCATCGCCGAGGGCTGCCCCAAGGCCAAGCTGACGCTGGAGCTTTTCGTGACGGCCGTGCGGGATTACATCGGCGCGTACCTGGTCGAACTGGGCGGCGCGGACGCGATCGTCTTCACCGGCGGCATCGGGCAGCACAATCCCGAGGTGCGAACGGGAATCTGCAAAGGCCTGGAGTTCGCGGGAATCAAACTGGACGAATCGAAGAACGCCGAGGCCGACGGCAACCTCGAATCGCGTATCGAGGCGGCGGACTCGAAGACGGCCTTGTGGGTCATGCCGACCAACGAGGAACTGATCGTGGCGCGGCAGGCGGTTGAGTTGCTGGGAGAACAACAATGACCAATGACGCAATGACCAATGACCAATCAATGACAAATGACCAAGCACCAATGGCGGATTCCGTATTCGTCACTGGTCATTGGACATTCGACATTGATTGGTCATTGCGTCATTGGCCATTGGTCATTTCGCAAAACATTTGAACGAAACCCTGTTTGGAGAACAACGATGGTTAGCGAAGCGTTAGGAATGATCGAAACCAAGGGCCTGGTCGCGGTGATCGAAGCGACCGACGCCATGCTCAAGGCCGCCCGCGTGAACTACCTGGGCATGAGGAAGGTCGGCAGCGGGCTGGTCACGGTGTTGGTGACCGGCGACGTGGCCGCCTGCCGGGCCGCCGTGGACGCAGGCGCCGCCGCCGCCGCGAAGATCGGCGAGGTCGTCAGCGTGCATGTGATCCCGCGGCCGCACGACGGACTGGACAAGGTTTTGCCGTAAACGACAAGACCGGGTTTCGGGATTCGGGATTCGGGTTTCGGGAAGAAACAGCAAAGAGCCTCTTCGCTGTTTCTTCCCCGAATCCCGAATCCCGAAACCCGATACCCGATACTCGATTTTGTAAGGAGCCCATCATGTTTATTGCGAAGGTTCGAGGCAGCGTGGTGACCACGCAGAAGATCCTCAAGATGACCGGCAAGAAATTGCTGGTCGTCGAGCCGATGCGCGTGGACGACAAGACCGGCACGATTACGCCGACTGGGCGGTCGTTCGTCGCGGTGGACCAGCTCGGGGCCGGGCTGGACGAAATGGTCCTGATTACCCAGGGCTCCAGCGCGAGAATGACCGACTTCACCAACGACGCCCCGGTGGACTGCGTGATTATCGGCATCATCGATTCGGTCACGGCCAACCAGAGAGAGATTTTCAAGAAAGACAAATAGGACCGGGTATCGGGATCCGGGATTCGGGATTCGGGCAAGACGCGGAAGTCCGTGCCCGAATCCCGACGCCCGAATCCCGAATCCCGGAACATTGGAGATGAGACATGACGCAAATTAATGACCAGTTGATTAAGGAAATGGTGGAGAAGGTCCTTCAGCACGTGCAGACGGGCTGGGGTGGTCGCGTGGCGCCTACGCCGGGCAAGGGCGCCGCGGCGCCGCTGGGCACAGGCTCGTACGCGCCGGGCTCCTTTGCGGCTCCGGGACCGTTGGTGTCCGCCGGCCAGTTCGGCCAGTTCGCGGACGTTGACCAAGCCGTCTCGGCCGCCAAGACCGCTCAGAAGGCCCTGGTGCGAATGTCCCTGGCCCAGCGAGAAATCGCCTGCGACCTGATTCGCAACATCTGCACCAACCGCGCGCAGGAACTGGGCGACATGGAGTACGAGGAAACCAAACTCGGCCACAAGGCCCACAAGACCCAGAAGCTCCTTGTCGTCGGGCGCGAGGCCGCAGGCACCAAGGCCCTGCGCACCGAGTGCTTCAGCGGCGACCACGGGATCACGCTGGAGGAGCACGCCGCATGGGGCGTCATCGGGGTGGTCACGCCCGTGACCCACTCGCTGCCGACGCTGGCGACCAACGCGGTCAACATGCTGGCCGCCGGGAACTCGCTGGTGTGCAACCCGCATCCGAGCGGCAAACGGATCGCCGCCTTCGGCGCGAAACTTTTCAACCAGGCGATTTACGAGAAACTCGGCATCGACAATTTGATCTGCGTCATCACCGAGCCGACCATCCAATCGGCCCAGGCGATCTTTAAGCATCCCGACGTCCGGTTGATCGTGGTGACGGGCGGTCCGGGCGTGGTCGCCGAGGCGCTGCGGAGCGGCAAACGCGCGGTCTGCGCGGGACCGGGCAATCCGCCGGTGGTCGTCGATGCCTCCGCCGACATCGAAAACGCCGCCCAGTGCATTATCGAGGGGGCAAGTTTCGACAACAACCTGCTCTGCCTGAGCGAAAAGGAATGCTTCGTCGAGGCGCCCGTGTTCGAGAAGTTCATGTCCGCGATGGAACAGGCCGGCGCGTTCCGCCTGACCCCCGCGCAGATCGACAAGCTTTCCGAGGCCGTGCTGGTCATGCCCAAGGACGGCCACCCGGTGGCCAACCGCAAGTTCGTCGGGGCCGAGCCGCAGGTGCTCGGCCAGGCGATCGGCCTGAACGTGCCCGCCTCGTGCCGGCTGCTCTACGGCGAGGTGAAGTCCGCCTCGCATCCGCTGATCCAGGCCGAGCAGATGACGCCCGTGCTGCCGGTGTTCAAGTGCGACACGTTCGAGCAGGCGGTCGATTGCGCCAAGGACGCCGAGCACGGTTTCGGTCACACGGCCGTCATTCACTCGCGGCTGGTGGACAACATGACGTACATGGGCAAGGCGATGGACACGACGCTGTTCGTGAAGAACGGCCCGTCGGTCGCGGGCAACGGCGCGGGCGGCGAAGGTTACACTAACTTCACCTTGGCCTGCTCGACCGGCGAAGGTGTGGTCACGCCCCTGACCTACACGCGGTTCAGAAGGTGCTCGATGATCGATAACCTGAGAATTATTTGACGGGAAACGGGTTTCGGGATTCGGGTTTCGGAAGGAAACGGCAAAGAGCCTCTTAGCCGTTTTTTTCCGAATCCCGAAACCCGAATCCCGGACCCCGCTTTGGTGGTTTATGCTGCTTGGCCTGGTAGAAGGAAATGTCGTCACGACGATCAAGCACAAGTCCATGCTGGGCTGGCGGGTGCTGATCGTTCAGCCGCTGGGTGACGACGGCGGACCGGACGGCGACCCGCTGATGGCCATCGACGACCTCGGGGCCGGGCACGGCAGCAAGGTCCTTATCAGCAACGACGGCAAAGGTACGCGCGAACTGGTCGGCGACAAAAACTCGCCCGTGCGATGGTCGGTGATCGGAATCGTGGATGAACAGCAGGCATCAGGCAATAGGCATTAGGCAATAGGCAACAACGAGGAAAGAGTTTTTTCCTGGTGCCTAATGCCTGGTCCCTGGTGCCTGTCTTGAGGTGTTAAACTGGACCCGCAACTGACAGACATGATCGTGCGGCAGGTGATCGAGGCCCTTAAGGCCAAGGGGCTGATCGCGCCTGCGGCCGCGCCGAACCCGGAAAAGGGGACTGGCTCCGCCAGTCGTTTGGCGGTGCCTGTCCCCTTTTCGGCCGGTGCCCAAGACGCAGAAAAAAGGGGACAGACACCGATTTCAAACGGCCGAAATCGGAGTCAGTCCCCGTTTTTCCGCGAGCACACCGCCGGGGGGAACGAGGTGCTCGTGAATCCAGGCAAGAAGACGGCCAAGGCGGTCGTGCAACCGCCGGCGCGGAGTTTTGTCACGGCGGAACTGCTTGCGCAGCGGGCGGCCGGCTCGACCGGCGGAACAATCGCGCTGGCGGCCAACGAATTTCTCACGCCCGCCGCCGAGGACTTGGCGGAAATCAAACATTGGACTGTGCAGAAGGATGGCGGGAATCGGGATTCGGGAATCGGGATTCGGGAACGGCAGGAAAAGACAGATCCGCAAACCCCGGCTCCACTATCCTCACTATCCTCAATTCCGAACCCCGCATCCCGAAACCCGAAACCCGAAACCCGAATCCCGAATCCCGGCTCGCTGGGGCTGGTCGTTGCCGCACCGAGCGAGAAGGTCGAAAACCTTCTGGCTGCGATGCGGATCGACGGGCTTTCCGTGCAGTCGTTCAACCAGACCGATTGCTGGATGTGCAACCTGGAATCGCTGTGCGACGCATTGGCCGGTGGGGCGGTGAAGGCGGCCGTGCTGCTGGCGCCTTACGCGGCCGACGCGATGGTGCTGGCCGGAAAGTGCAAGGGCGTTCTACCGGTGCAGGGCACGCGGGCCGACAGCGTCGCCGCGGCCGTGCGGCACTTCGGCGCCAACCTGCTGGTGCTGGAGTACGCTGTCAGCACGTATCACGAAATGCGGCAGATGGTGCGGCTCTTCGCGGCGGCAAGGCCGGCGCCGACCCACACGCGGCTCGTGGAGCGGTTGGCTCAGGGGGAGGCCCGCACGTGAGGATCGCGCGCGTCATCGGAAAAATCACGCTCAACAAAAAGCTCGACGAGGTCCAGCCGGGCAGCTATCTCATCGTGCGCACGTGCAATCGCGGCACACTGGCGGGCAAGAACGGCGGCAACGACGAGGAACTGGTCA
>CAZYDC010000053.1:0-15032 GCA_964646065.1 uncultured Planctomycetaceae bacterium
GGTCAGCCGCCGCCGCCTCCGCCGCCAACGACTCAACCCGGCAACGGTCAGACACCGCCCCCTCCGCCGAGCACCTCCACGACAAATACCAAACAGCCGGCTGCGACCAATGTGAAGCTCAAATAACCCGCCAAGGGATGGCGGGCATTTTCAGGCGTACTCGAGGACGACGAGCTTTCCGGCGGCCTGAAGCTTTTCGCTCAGCAGGGGCATGATCTTGGCCCGGCAGAGCACGCCGCGCTGGCGGAAGGCAATGCTCTGGTTGGCAGGGTTGACGGCCACGCCCAGGGTGACGTGGACGCGGTCGGCCAGGCGGAGGAACTGGTGGAGCTGCGTGACTCCGCTATCCTCCTCGAAATTTTCCGCCGCCTCGTCCAGGACGTTATAGACTTGGTTGAGGGTCACGGCGCCCTCGGTCACCAGGTCGATGCCCTCGATCTGATATCTGGGCGGGGCCAGCATGGACGGGTCATCCTCCTGCACCTGCACGTCGCGGCCGATGCAACGGGCGACGATCTTGGCGGTCGTCGCGCCGCAGACAACCTTCCAACCCTCTTCCTGGAGGAACCGATCCACAACCTGCTGGTCGTTGGCGGGGTTGCTGGGCGGGCCGGTCATGATGTTCAGCGTCACGCCGGGCCTGCAAGAGATCAAAACGGCGGTGCAGTCGTCTCCGGCGGCGGTTCGCCAGAGCTTGCGCGCCTGGCGGTGGACCGCGTCGGGAACCTCCGTCAGCGGCAGCGACGGACCCAGGCGCGAGGAAAGAAATTCCGCGACGCCCTGACTGGTCCAACCGTCGCGCAGGCCCATGCCCAGGCCCGCCTGCGTGATGCCATCGCTGAACAGCAGGATGCCTTCGCCCGACAGGAGTTGTCCGTTGGACTCGCTGATGACGGCCTGCTCCAGCGTCAGGGTTCGCCCGGACAGGACGGTGGCCAGTCGCGGGTAGACCAGCAGGGGCTCGGGCATTTCATAGGACAGGACGGTGAACTGGCCGTCGGGCAGGATTCTGGCCACGCAGAAGGCCGCGAACGGCAGTTGGGGATCGCGCAGCCCCTTCATGGTTTTGACCATTCGGCCGAACGCTTGCCGCAGCGTGAAACCGCATCGCATGAGTTCCTGCAAGCGGGTGGCGCAGAGAATGGCGGCCAGGTTGGCCTTGAGGCCCGAGCCGATTCCGTCGGCCAGTACGACGGTCGTGGCGGCGGCCGTTCGCTGGACGCTGACATGGTCGCCGCAGGGGCCGTCGTGCTTGGGGGACTGGCAAAGCGTTATTTCGGCGTGGGCATATGCCATGTTCTGTTCTTCCCGGCGTCGGGTTCTTCGGTGTCTTCGGCGGCCTGCCTCAGCAGGTTCTGGACGAGCTGCTCGCCCTTGGCGCTGCTTTCGCCCAGGAAGGTCGCGATGGACTGCGCCATTCCCAGTTGATGCTGAAGCAGTTCGCGCGCCTGCATGATCGTCTGCTCGCGCAGTTGGTCGAGCTTTCGCTCGCTGGCCTGGCTCTTGGTGATGTTGACGAAAATCCCGACGTACTGCGATTCGTCGCGGAGGCTGTACAGGATCTGATGGCAGGTGAGATTGTACGCCTCATGCCGAACGACGGTTTCGATCACGTCCTCTCCCGCCGCGACGCGCTCAAACTGGTCGGGGTCCATCAGGTAGGAAATGGGCTTGCCCAGCAGGGCGTCGGTGGTCATGAAGAACCGGCGGAAGGCGCCGTTCATGTGCATGATCTGGAAACGCTGGTCCAAAATGACGATGCCGTTGGGACTGGTCTCGATGATGCGGTCGGTGCGCTGCTGGGCCAGGCGCTTCACGTGCGGGATGCACATTTCGGGCTCGGCCATACCGCGAAACACCGCGATCGCCTTGTCGCGGCAGGAGAGATACCCGCAGGCGCCGCAATTGAGTTGTTCCTCCGGTCGGGCCTTCCCGGTCTTTTCCAGCACCAGCCGAATCTGCTCCTCGGTGACAGGAGGCTCCAAGTCCGGATGCCCCGCGAAGACGGCGCCCATCGGCGGCTCCGGCTGGGCGGGCGAGGCGGCGCCTTGGTTGGCCTGGGCGTAGTGAAGCACGTCCAGGCGGCGGTCGTACACGTTTCCGCGCGAGGCGATGGCCGGACCGTTGACGCACCCCTGCGGGCACATCAGCGGCTCGATGACGATGGGCCTGGGCTGGTCCTGAAGACTGCCGATGGCCTCCTTGACGTTTTCAAAACCGCTGACGCAGACGATGTCGGGCGACAGCAGATCGGCGGTCAGGCAGGCCGTGCGCACGCTGCCGCCTTCGAGCGGAAAGAGCCTCGCCTGCCCGGCGGGGGAATCGTCAAAGTCGCTTTCCTCGAGGCTTTCGAGGCGGATGTCCTGGCGCCCGAACCAGTCCATGAGTTCCTGGAAGGTCAAAACGCAATCGACCGCGCCGGCATTCTGCGGGCGCTGGGCCTCGGCCTTTTTCGCGACGCACGGGCCGATGAAGACCACGCGGGCGTCGGGCCCGAGCGCCTGCTTGATGATCCGGGCGTGCGCGATCATGGGCGAGACCAGCGGCGTCAAAAGGGACTGGGCCTGCGGGACATAATTTTCGACGTAGCTGACGACGGCGGGGCACGCGGTGCAGACGTGGTGGCTCTGAGGCCGCGAGCGAATGAGTTCGGCCATCTGAGCGGCCACGTGGTAGGCGCCGACGGCCGTCTCGGCGACGTGGGCGAAGCCCAGCTTGCGCAGCGCCGATGGCAGCCGCTTGCGCTGCCAGTCCTGAAACAAGGCCACGAACGACGGGGCGATGCTGGCGGCCACCGGGTGGTTGGACGCCAGCAGCCTGGCGGCCAATTCCAGGTCGTTGCGGAAGCTCTTGGCGCCCTGGGGGCACTGGCGAATGCACATGCCGCAGGCGATGCATCGCTCGGCGACGACGAACGCCTGCCCGTCCTGCATCCGGATCGCCTTGACGGGGCAGAACCGCAGGCAGCGGTAGCAGTCGCGGCAGCGCGCCTTGTTGGTGAAGACAACCTGTTGTGCGTCGGCATTCATAGTGCGTCTTTCGTCGCTCGCGGCCGAATCGCCGCGAGGTAATGCCCCATTTATGGGTGGCGGCCATCCCTGGCCGCCGCGCAATGCCCCGTAATGCCCCCTATAACTGAGGCATTACGCCACGAGGGCAGTCGCGGGGCTATGGCGTCGGGATCTTTTGAAGCTCCTCTTCGAGAGCGGCGCAGGCCTTTTCAAACGTGCATTTTTCGACGGCCTTTCCGTTGAAGCTCACGGTCGGTCCGCGGTTGCAGGCCTCATAGCAGAAGGTCGCGCGGACGTCCACGACCTTTTCCAGGCCGCGATCCCGGATGTGCCGGATCAGGCGCGACAGCAAATCCTGCGCGCCGCGGACATAGCAACTGGTGCCGACGCAGACTCCGACTTCGACCTGGGCTGCCGGGGCGGCGGCGTCCTGGGCCTCCGTCACCTGGAAGTCCTGATCGGTGATGCGGCGGCGGCTGTGGTACTTCGTGTGCAGAAGGCTGTGCGCCTTCTCGGAGCCGATCTCGCCCAGGTGGCAGGCGTAGCAGTCATGCACCATCGGGTTGTCCTGGGACTTGTGCAGTTGGAGGGTCTTGTCGCAGTCGTACAGTCCGCGGGCGCGGCGCTGCCGGACGGCGCCGTCGCGGCTGACGGGCTGCCCGGCGCCGCCGATGCACCCGCCGGGGCAGGCCATTACTTCGATCAAATCGTAGTCGCACTTTCCGTCGCGGACCTGGTCGGCCAGTCGCCTCGCGTTGCGCAGGCCGTGGATCAGTGCGAGTTTCAACGACACTCCGCCGGCATCCACGACGGCGGTCCGAAGCCCTTCCTGTCCGCGAACGGCCTGGAAATCGACCGAGCCGAGCTGGCTGCCGGAGATCTTTTCCGCCGCGTAGCGAAGGACGGCCTCCGTCACGCCGCCCGAGGCGCCGAAGATGACGCCCGCGCCGGTCTTGAACCCCATCGGCATGTCGAGGCTTTCGGGCTGGAGCTTCGAGAAGGTGATGCCCGCCTGCTCGATCATCAGCCCCAGTTCCTGCGTGGTCACGACGTGGTCCACGTCGCGCCGGCCCTGCGGGGCGAACTCCGGGCGGCCGGCCTCGAACTTCTTGGCCGTGCAGGGCATGATCGAAACCACCACGAGATTTTCGGGCTTGATGCCCAGCAGCTTGGGCAAAATTTGCCGGGCCAGCGAACCGAACATCTGCTGGGGGCTTCGGCAACTGGAAAGGTGCCCCAACAATTGCGGATAATACTGCTCCGCGAATTTCACCCAGGCCGGGCAGCAGGAGGTGAACTGCGGCAGCTTCTGGCCGGAGGTCTTTCGCTTGAGGAACTCGGTCGCTTCCTCCAGGACGGTCAGGTCCGCCGCGAAGGCCGTATCGTAGACTTGCTTGAAGCCCATCTGCTTCAGCGCGGCGACGATGTGCCCGGTGGCCAGTTCGCCGGCGGCCATTCCGAACAGTTCGCCCAAGGCGACGCGCACGGCCGGTGCGATCTGGGCGACGACGGTAAGCTCGGGTTTGTCCAGCGCGGCGAAGACATCGTCAATGGCGCTGGCGGGGGTCAGCGCACCGGTGGGGCAGACGCTGGCGCACTGGCCGCAGTGGACGCACTCGACGCCGGCCAGGTCCTTTCCGAAGGCCGGGACGACGCAGACGTTCGAGCCCCGGTGGGCGAAGTCGATGGCGCCCACGCCCTGGATTTCGTTGCACACCCGCACGCAGTCGCCGCAGAGCACGCACTTGTTGGGGTCGCGCACCAGCGACGGCGTGCTGCGATCGACCGGCACGGGCTTATGCACCGAGTGAAACCGCACCTTCTGCACGCCCAGGCGGCGGGCCAACGCCTGCAACTGGCACGAGGCGCTCTTGGGGCAGGTCGGGCAGGATTGGTCGTGGTTGGCCAGAAGCAGTTCGATGGAGATTCGCCGGATCTCGCGCAGCTCCTGGGTCTGCGTCCGGACGATCATGTCCGGCTGGGGCGGCGTGGAGCAGGCGGCCTGGATGCCGCGGCCCTGGATGTCCACCAGGCACAGGCGGCACGCGCCGTACACGCTCAGGTCGCTGTGATAGCAAAAAGTGGGCAGGTCGATGTTGGCCTTGCGGACCAGCTCCAGCAGGTTCCGCTCGCCTTGGATGGCAACAACCTTTCCGTCAATCGTCAGTGTCGAATCACTTACCATGATAGTTTCCCTCGGGGGTTGGTGTTTGGGCAGGTCCTTTTACCTCAACGCACGATGGCGCCGAACTTGCAGGCCGCGACGCACGCGCCGCACTTCACGCACAGCGCCGCGTCGATCGCGTGAGGTTTGCGGGGCTCTCCGGTGATGGCGGAGGCGGGGCACTTCTTGGCGCACAGCGTGCATCCTTTGCACTTTTCGGACAGGATTCTGGGCGGGCAGAGCGCCTTGCATCTGCTGGCGGGGCATCGCTTCTGGAAGACGTGGGCCTCGTACTCGGCCCGGAAATACCGCAGCGTGGAGAGCACCGGGCCCGGGGCGGTCTTGCCCAGCCCGCAAAGGCTGCCCTTCTGCACCGCGCGGGCCAGAGTGCTCAGCAACTCCAATGTTTCCGCGGTGCCCCGGCCTTCGACGACGTCGTCCAGCAAGGCCAGCATCTGCTTGGTGCCCTCGCGGCACAGAACGCACTTGCCGCAGGATTCGTTCTGCGTGAACCGCATGAAGAACCGGGCCACGCTCACCATGCAGGTGTGCTTGTTCATGACGACCAGCCCGCCCGAGCCTACCATGGCCCCGACGGTCTTGAGACTGTCGAAATCCAGCGACAGGTCCAGGTGTTCGTTAGTCAGGCAGCCGCCGCTGGGTCCGCCGATCTGGACGGCCTTGAAACCGTCGTCGATGACCTTGCCGTTGTCGTCGGAAACGCCTCCGCCGATGTTGAACACGACCTCCCGCAGCGTGGCGCCGAAGGGCACTTCGATCAACCCGGTGTTGGCGACGTGACCGGTCAAGGCGAACGTCTTGGTTCCCGGAGAGCCGGCCGTGCCGACCTTCCGGAAAGCGGCAGCGCCGTCGCGGATCACCAGGGGAACGGTCGCGAGGGTCTCGACATTATTGATGACCGTGGGCTTTCCCCACAGCCCGCTCTGGGCGGGAAATGGCGGCTTGGGACTGGGCATTCCGCGATGGCCCTCGACGGAGGCGATCAGGGCCGTCTCCTCGCCGCAGACGAAGGCGCCGGCGCCTTCCATGACGTGAAATTCGAGCGCCCCGCCGGTGCCGAAAACGTTCGGCCCCAGCAGCCCCGCCGCCGTCGCGTCCTGGACGGCCTTGCGGATGCGCTTGACCGCCAGCGGATATTCGGCCCGCACGTACACGTAACCTTCGTCGGCGCCGATCGCGCGTGCGGCGATCATCATGCCTTCGATGACGCTGTGCGGGTTGCCCTCCATGACGCTACGATCCATGAACGCGCCGGGGTCGCCCTCGTCGCCGTTGCAGATGATGTACTTCTTGAGCGAGGGCGCCGCGGCCGCCAGCTCCCACTTTCGCCCGGTGGGGAATCCGCCGCCGCCCCGCCCGCGCAGACCGCTGTGAAGCAGCTCCTCGCAAACCGCGCGGGGCGACATCTGCGTCCAGGCCTTGCGGGCGGAGAAATACCCGCCTCGGTGGATATATTCGCGAATGTCTTCAGGATCGATCAGGCCGCAGTCCTTGAGCACGGTGCGCTGCTGCCGCTTGTAGAAGGTGATTTCCTCGCACCCGCGGCACTTTCGGCCGCCGCGAGGCTCGACGTAGAGCAGCCGCTCGACGGTCTTCCCTTGCACCAGCGTCGTCTGGACGATCTCGTCCACGTCGGCGGGTTTGACCTTCGTGTAGAGGATGCCGTCGGGCAGGACGGTGACCAGCGGGCCCATCTGGCAGAACCCCTGGCAGCCGCTGCGGGAAACCAGCGTTCCCTCGCCCTCGGCCTCCAGGTTCACGGCGACGGCCAGGCCCGCCGCGGCGATCTTCTGCGCAAAGGCCTCATGGACTTTGAGCGCCCCGTTGGCGACGCAGCCGGTCCCGGCGCAGATGATGACGCGCCGAGTGACCTTCGCGGTTCGGAGTTCGTATTCTTGAGCTAAAGCCTCCAGCGATAATGCGACTGTTGCCTGTGTCATAACCGGCTCCCTTCCTCTTTTGCCAGCAAGTCCTCGATCAGCGAGACGGCGGCTTCCGGCGTCATCTGGCCATGCACGTCCTCGTCGATGACGACCACCGGGGCCAGGCCGCACGCGCCCAGGCAGGAAACCGTTTCCACCGTGAAAAGCATGTCGGGGGTGGTTTTCTTTTCCTCGGAAAGCCCCAGCCGATTCCTGAGGGCCTCCAGGACCGGAGCGGACTTCCTGACGTGGCAGGCCGTTCCGTCGCACATGCGCACGACGTGCTTGCCGCGCGGCTGAAGCGTGAAATGGGCGTAGAACGTCGCGACGCCGTACACCCGCGCGGGCGGCAACTCCAACGAGGTCGCCACGTAGGTCAGGATCTCCTCGGGGAGATACCGGTACTCTTCCTGCACGGCTTGCAGGATCGGGACCAGCTTGGCCGGATTTCGCTGGTGCCGGTCAAGGATCTGGCAAACTTTCTCGAATTTTCGGGCGAGCCCTGGGCCGCCCACGACGGTAGTCATTTTCAAACCCTCACAAAGGAATCACGGGGGAAACGGAAACTTCATTACGCTCGG
Source organism: uncultured Planctomycetaceae bacterium (assembly GCA_964646065.1). GTDB lineage: Bacteria > Planctomycetota > Phycisphaerae > SM23-33 > SM23-33 > CAZYDC01. The sequence continues at coordinate 7,700 of CAZYDC010000053.1, forward strand.
CCAGCTTGCGGGACAAAACCGCCAGGCTGGCGGAAAGATCCATGTTCTCGACGATGATGGACGGGGCCACTTGCAATTTGACCTGGGTGAAGTTCCAAATGGCCTTGATGCCCGCCATCACCATGATGTCGGCGACCTCGTGAGCGGAGGCCGCACGCACCGTCAGGATGCCGATGCCGACGTGCATCCGCTCCACCAGGTCGGGCAATTTGTCCATCGGCAGCACGTCCTTGCCGTATATCGTGGTGCCGATCTTGGCCGGATCGTTGTCGAAGGCGGATAAAATGTTCAGGCCGTACGCCTTGAATCCATCGTAACCCAGCAAGGCGCCGCCCAGGTGCCCAGCGCCGATGACAAAGGCGTCCGTCACATTCTTCCAGCCCAGGTAGGTCTCAATGGAATCGATCAACGCCGGCACGGCATAGCCGACCTTCGGCTTGCCGATGATCCCGGTCGCCGCCAAGTCCTTGCGAACCTGGGTTGAATCCAAGCCAAGATCCTCGGCGATGTGCGTGCAGGACACAACCGTTCGACCCCGGTCCAGAAGCCGCTGAAGAACTCGATGATAGGCGGGCAGTCTTCTGAGCGTCGGCTCCGGCGTTGGTCTAATGATGTTCGCATTCATAAAACTGCTCCTATCGAGAAAAGTATATCGATAAAACTATATCAATAAATCTTTCTCTAATAAGGTAATCACCTTATCGGATTGTGTCAATAGAAAATCAGGAAAAATGTCCTTATATTTGATATAAGGACGTTAGTTATTATTTTAACAATAGTTACAGTTATGAGAATTGGGCTACCGTTGCTTGGCTGTGGGGGAGACATGCGAAAAGTGGCGATTTGTGGCAAAGGCGGAATCGGCACAAACGAGCGTAACGACACAGAACACCGTGGCGGGCCCTGCAAGCAGCTTTACCGCTACGACTACGGCGAACCCTACGCGGGCTTCCGCGGCGATGAACCTCTGGAAAATGCCAAGAGCCTCAGAGCCAAGGCGCCAACGCCATCACCACGGCAAGTGCAAGCGGATTTTCCACTAGGAAAATGAGATTGCTTTCCGGCCGATATTGGCGTAGAAAAGTATCCGCTTTGGAGCAAGAAGCATCCATTTTTTGGGACAAAACAAAATAATTTACGCTAAAATAAGACGTTGTAAGTTTATGTAACATAGTCATTTTCGCCAGCGTAGCTCAACGGTAGAGCACCGCTTTTGTAAAGCGGATGTTGTGGGTCCGATTCCCACCGCTGGCCTTTTGACAGCCTGTGACACCAAACGACAATCGGTGACACGGGCTGCCTTTGTTCCGGGGCGTCAAACGTTTGGGGCTTCCGAATCAGTAGGGCAGGCTTAGGGCGTCGCAGAGGAACTTCATCAGCGGCCGGGCGGCGGCGAAGGCGCGGGCCACGTGCGGCACGAGGCGGGGCGAGTGCAGCAGCTCGCGAGGCAGATCCAGCACGCCAAGGAATTCCTTGCGCTTGATGTCCTCGATGCTGGGCCCCTCGGGGTCAAAGCCGCGCGGCGGGCGCTTGAGTCGATCGCCCGTGACGCCGCCCCAGGCCCGAACGAAGGCGCGGTCGCCGCGCGCGGAGGCCCACTCCTCGGGGTTCTGGACAATGCGCGTGCGTATCGCCGCCAGCGTCGGCCCATCCGGCCGCCAGATGCCGCAGGCCAGAAAGAACTCCGTCCGCTCGACGTGAAAGTACAGGCTGGGCGCATGGGCGTCCTCGCCGCGCTCGTGACGAAATTGGATCCCGATGTTGGTCTTGTACGGAATCTTCTCGGGCGAGAACCGCGTGTCGCGGTAGATACGCATGAGCGAGCCGCCCGAGGGGCTGGGGTCGGCGTAGATGTGCGGCGCGAACTCCTCCAGGCGAGGCGCCATCGCCTCGATGAACGCCACGGCCGGACCGCGAACCGAACGCTCGTATCGCTCTCGGTTTGCCTGGAACCACGACCGGTTGTTGTGCCGCTCCAACTCGGCCAGGAACTTCACGGTGTCTGTCGGAAAGCCGGTGAATGTCATACGCAGAATTTTAGCCTCGAACCTGGCGGAGGGCATCAAACTTTTCCGCAGAGCCGCGCCGGGCTTTTTCGTCACGTGAGGACTTCGCGGTGCATGGGGGATATCCGGCATGAGATAGCGGTGCTTTGGATGGCGCAGAAACCATTCCATGTCTGACGTGTTATGATCCTTGAGCATCCCTGAATAGTCCATACTGACATGAAAGCGGCTGCGGTAGTTGTCGGCAACAGGCCCCATGGGTAACGCCGGTTGAAAGGAAGCGAGATGAGACACGCTGTTGGTTTGGCCGCGGTGACTGCGATTCTGGCCCTGGCGGCGGCGGCACAGGCCGGCGAAACCAAGGTGGTCTGGCTGGACGACCTGGACGTGGGCCTCTCCAGTTGCGGGTACTCCTCCACGGCCAGGAGGATGTCGGTGGACCGCCATCCGCTGAAGTTGCGCGGGCGGACCTACGATCGCGGAATCGGCACGCACGCGCCGGGGCTGTTCCGGATCGACCTGGGCGGGCGGGCCATCCGCTTCCAGGCGACGGCCGGAATCGACGACGAGACCGGCAACGCCGGCACGGCGGAGTTCCGCGTCATCGGCGACGACAAGGTGCTCTGGTCCAGCGGCGTGCTGCGAGGGGGGCAGGAGATCAAGCCTTGCAGCGTGGACCTCAAGGGCGTCAAGACGCTCGACCTGTATGTGGACACCACGCCGGACGGCTACTCCAACGATCACACCGACTGGGTGGACGCGAAGATCGAATATGCCGGCTCGCCGGCCCCCGCGGCCCAGAAGCTGCCTCGCAACTTGACATTCTACACTCACCACTGGCCGTCCGCCGACCAGGTGTTTGCCCCGGCGTCGCTGCCGGCCCCGACCGACCGCGACGAGGCCGACGCGGTCCTCCGCCGCGTGGGCGTCCTGCTCGATTACCTGCGGACCCTGCCGGGTTGCCCGGACCTGTCGGCCCAGGCCGTCCGCCTGGCGGAGCTGAAGGCCCAGGCTCGCGCGACGGAACTCCTGGACGGCGACGCCCGCGCCAAGCTGCTGGATCAGGCCTGCCTGTTGCGGCGGAAGGTGGCGTTCTCCAACCCGCTGCTGAACTTCGACAAAATCCTGTTCATCAAGCGGCATTTCTGTCCCGATTCCGAGATGACCGGCAATCACATGTGCGACCAATATTTCGGGTTTAACGCCATTCGCGGCGGCGGGCTGTTCGTGCTCGAAAACGCCTTTGGCGAGCACCCCACCGTGCGGAACGTGCTGGAGAAATCCGTTTGCGGGAACGGGCGGTTCGCCGGGCAAAGGCTCACCTCCGACGGCGGCTTCCTCTCGCCCAGCCTGCGGTTCGACGGCAGGCAAATCCTTTTCGCCTGGACCCAGATCGCCGACAAGGAACCCGACCGCCTGCGTTACAGCCGGTGGACGGAGAACAACACCTACAAGATCTTCCGCGTCAACCCCGACGGCGGCGGCCTGACGCAGTTGACAGACGGGCCCTGGGACGATTTCGACCCCTGCTACCTGCCCAACGGCCGGGTCGTGTTCATCTCGGAGCGGCGGGGCGGCTTCGGCCGGTGCCACGGCAGGCCGGTCCCCAGCTACACGCTGCACTCGATGACCGCCGACGGCGGCGACATCGTCTGCCTCAGCCCCCATGAGACCAACGAGTGGCAGCCCAGCGTGGGCAACGACGGCATGATCGTCTACACCCGCTGGGACTACGTGGACCGGGGCTTCAGCCAGGCCCACCACCCCTGGACCACCACGCCCGACGGGCGCGACCCGCGCCCGATCCACGGCAACTACAACGTCGACCAGGGCGGGCGGCCCCACCTGGAAGTCACCGTCCGCGCCGTGCCCGGCTCGCGGAAGTACATGGCCACCGCCGCCTGCCACCACGGCCAGGCCTACGGTTCGATCATCCTGATCGACCCGGCCGTCAAGGACGACGACAGGATGAGCCCGGTCAAGCGGCTGACGCCCGACCAATCGTTCCCCGAGTCGGAGGTCGCCTCCCACCGCGATCCGGCCTGCTACGCCGCTGCCTGGCCGCTGAGCGAGTATTTCTTCCTGTGCGTCTATGACGCCGACAGCCGCTCCAACGCAGGCACCGAGAACAACTACGGCATCTACCTGGTGGACGCATTCGGCAACAGGGAACTGCTCTACCGCGACCCTGCAATTTCGTGCCTGGACCCGATCCCGCTGCAGGCCCGGCCGACACCGCCGGTGATCCCCGACCAGGTCGCCGCTCAGGCACCGGCGAAGGGGCCGGCGTTCGTCCCGCCCGACCCGCTGCCCAGCCCCGGCGCCGGCACGGTGGGAGTAATGAACGTTTACAACAGTCTGCTGCCCCTGCCCAAGGACACCAGGATTACGCAGTTGCGGATTGTGCAACTGCTGCCCAAGACCACCCCATACGCCAACGGCCCGCGCATCGGATACGGGGACCAGAAGGGCGCCCGCATGGTGCTGGGGACGGTGCCCGTCGAGGCCGATGGCAGCGCGTACTTCAAGATGCCCGCGGGCCGGCCGGTGTACTTCCAGGCCCTGGGCGCCGACGGCCTGGCCGTCCAGTCCATGCGAAGCGCCACCTACATACACCCCGGCGAGCGGCTCACCTGCCGCGGCTGCCACGAGCCGCCCGGCGCCGCCTACGGGGCCGACCACATTCCGCAGGCCTTGCGGCGGGCGCCCTCGGAGATCGCGCCGGACGTGGCCGGCTCGCGTCCGTTCAGCTACCCGATCCTGGTCCAGCCGGTGCTGGACCGCAACTGCGTCGCCTGCCACACCAAGAGCCGCTCGGAAGGCAAGCAGGCGCCCGACCTGACCCGGGGGGATCACAGCAAGGATCCGGGCAGGTGGTTCAACTCCTACGAGTCCCTGCGGAGCTTCGCGTTCTACTGGGACAACGCCGGCTTCGACCCGGTTGTCCGAAGCACGCCCGGACACATCGGCGCCCAGGCGTCCAGGCTCTACCAAATGCTGGCCAAGGGCCATCATGACGCTTTTGGCCAAAAGCTCTCCGGCGACGACCTTCACCGCATCGAGCTGTGGCTGGATTGCAACAGCGACTTCCTGGGCTCCTTCGACAACGTCCAAGAGCAGGTGGAAGGCAAGGTCGTCTGGCCGAAATTGGAGTGAAGAAAGAGCCCCAAAAGCGGCGAAAAATGCCTGTATTGTGGCTGGAACAGGCCTCCAACCGGAGGTAAACAAGGGCAATTTGCCAACATCGGAACCTATTGCAACGCGTTGGGAAGCCACCGGAACGGGCCGGCGGCTCCTTAGAACCTGCCGGTGGGACACTGGAACCTGCCGGGAAGCCACTGGAACGGGATTTTCGGGTGTCGCAAAACTGTAAGTTATGCATTTGCCGAATGTTGCAATTTGCGAACCCCAGTTTTTGCGCGTGTGCGAAATTTTTCTTGTGGTTGCGCGAGGCTCGACCCACAACCTGTAGTTATCCGCCGAACCGAGGTCTTGGAGCGGGATTACAGGGATTAGCCGATTCAGGGGATTGAGGATCACCAAGGGCAGTACGAACAGCCGCAGGTGCCGTCGCATTCTCGCAATCCGGTTATAGTGGTACCAGTTACGCCACAAGATATAGCTTGGTAGGCCGGCCCCGAAATTGGGTGGCCGAAAAGACGATCCTTTGGGCCGTACCGGTTTCTTCATTGTGTCCTTAATTGTTTCCTCATTGTTTCTTCGCCCCGTATGGGGCGGTGGATTTGTAGCCCACCGCGTAAGCGGTGGGAACTGGGACGCGCGAGCAATCGAGCCCCGCAGGGGCGACAGAAGGCCGTCGCGCGCGGTGTCGCCCCATACGGGGCTCTTCGATCTGCGCGCCAGGAACCCACCGCTGACGCAGTGGGCTACAAATCTACCGCCCCTGCGGGGCGAGGAAACAGCAACGACCCGGAAGAAGATCTCTTCCGCCATCAACTCATGGAACACTTTACCCACCGGGGGGTCGATGTCTGCCCCTTGTCGCCGTTCAGTTGTCATTCCTAAACCCAATCGCACATTCTCCTTCAGTTGTCCGTAAACGTCTCGGACTTCCATAAACCCCATGTCCCGGCACAATCAATAACACATCAGGTATTCTACCACAGATTTTGCATTTGTCAAACAACATTCCTTTGTATAGGTTTTTTATAATACATAACTACATGGCTGGCCGCGCCTAGCCGGCGAAAAAATTATTTCTTTTTTCCGGCCGGATCGGGGGCGGGATACCCGGGTGCGCCGCCTCAGAGAACGCCGTACCCTGTTTTGGATTCCAACTAGTTTTTTTGATTTTGGGAGCGGAATTTTCTTGCAGAAAGCGGACCTCTCCGTTATAAGTAATCCCGGAAGCAGCAATTCCAGGATAAGCCAGAAAGAAAAGGAGACTATTATGGCACGGGTTTTCGGAACGATTGCGATTCTGTTGTGTGCGCAGGCGGCATGGGCCGGTTTAGTGCCCGGCTTTGTTGGCGGCGACTTCGAGAGCACCACCGTTATCAACCAAAACAGTTGGACCGCCGGCACGGACCTCTTGAACCAGTGGTACGCTGATCCCGCAATGGCCATTGCCACTTCCGGGAGCAACAGCTACCTTGCGAATCAGGAAACGGGACCGTTCAACACGTTCGCGACCCTCCGTGGTGCGGTACAGGCTATGCCGGTTCCCTCGGCAGGAACCTATTCGTTTACGGCGGACTATCAGGCCGGCAGCGATTCCAACGCGCAGATATTTGGGTTCAGCGCTCTGCTGGTCAATCCGGGCGCCGTAGTCCCGTTGTCCGGCCAGGCCTTGCTCAATACGCCCGGAGGCGCAGCGGCAATCATGAGCAACGTGGCCCCGGGTAATGGAACGTTCGACGGCAATTGGCACAGCCTGCCCCCTCAGACCTTCACGATTACCCCAGCAGAGGCCAGCCAATACAGCTACCTTGTGTTCGTGACATACAATAACCGCGCGGCAGACGCCGCCGGGGACCAGACCGCTCCGGCTAACGTGGACAACTACGTCGTCGCCAATGCTGTTCCCGAACCGTTGACCATGGCCGCCCTGGGCATGGGCATCGCCGGGCTCGGTGGATACATCCGCCGCAGGCGCATAGCGGCGAAGTAACTCCAACCGATTTGACGTTTTAATGGGCGGCTCCGAGCGGGCCGCCCTTTGTCTGCGCGGAAAAAAGGAGAAGCCGGTAGATGGTATCAGGTTGTGCGAGTCGTCTTCGACTTGCACACGGAATCTTGCGCCGCGTGCGTCGGCGGTTCCGCTGTGGGGTTTATCCTCGGCGGATATCCAAATGCCCGGGTTCTTT
>CAZYDC010000054.1:0-15029 GCA_964646065.1 uncultured Planctomycetaceae bacterium
GTGAAGAACATCCGCGAGGAACTCGACGCCCGGCTGATCGTGCTCAAGAACGAGGGCAAGCTGCTGGAGGCGCAGCGGCTGGCCGCCCGCACCAAGTACGACATCGAGATGATGCTGGAGGTGGGCTACTGCTCGGGCATCGAGAATTACTCGCGGCACCTGGACGGCCGGGCGCCGGGGCAGAAACCCTACACGCTGATCGACTATTTCGGCGGCGATTTCCTGCTGATCATCGACGAAAGCCACGTCACACTGCCGCAGCTCCACGCGATGTACAACGGCGACCGCCATCGCAAGGAAACGCTGGTGGACTACGGTTTCCGCCTGCCCAGCGCCATGGACAACCGCCCGCTGAAGTACGAGGAATTCCAGGACATGTGGAAGCAGGTGATGTTCGTCTCGGCCACGCCGGGCAAATACGAGGTCGGCCTGACCGGCGGCGAGGTGGTCGAGCAGATCATCCGTCCGACGGGGCTGATAGACCCGCCCGTTGAGGTGCGCCCCGCGCGCGGGCAAGTGGCCGACCTGCTGACGGAAATCGGCAAGCGCGTGGCGGCCGGCGAGCGGACGCTGATTACCGCGCTGACCAAGCGGCTCTCGGAAGACCTTTCCGAGTACGTCCGCAACGAGGGCTACCGGTGCAAGTACCTGCACAGCGAGATCGAAACGCTCGACCGCGTGGACATATTGCGCGACCTGCGCGAGGGCAAGTTCGACGTGCTCATCGGCGTCAACCTGCTTCGCGAGGGCTTGGACCTGCCGGAGGTCAGCCTGGTGGCGATCCTCGACGCGGACAAGCAGGGTTTCCTGCGATCCGCGACCAGCTTGATCCAGACGATCGGCCGCTGCGCCCGAAACGTCAACGCCACCGTCATCCTCTATGCCGACAAGATCACCGAGGCCATGCAGGAGGCGATCACCACCACGCTGCAGCGGCGTAAGGTGCAGATCGAATACAACCGTGTTCACGGGATCACGCCGACCACGATCATCAAGGCGATCCGCTCCGCCCTGGCCGACCAGCTCCGCGCCCGCAAGGTCGCCATGGAGGCCATCAACGTCAGCGAGCATGAGTACGACCGCACCGAACTGATCACCAAGCTCGAAGCCCAGATGCTCGAGGCCGCCGAGGCCCTGGAATTCGAGCAGGCCGCCCGGTTGCGCGACCGGATCAAGGAACTCAAGCTCGAAGAAGAAACCGAAACGCTCGCGCGAAACACCAAGGCCGGAAAGAAATAATTCGGATCGCCCGGATCGGCGGTTTCCACTTGGCTAATAGAAAAAGACTGGTAGTATGAATTGAAGACATGACCACGCTGACCGCAAAATCTCGCTTTGGCAAACTGATCTCTCGCGCCCGCATCGAGCGGTTGGCGGAGGAGATCGCGCGCAAGTTCCATCCGAAAAAGATCATTCTGTTCGGGTCCTACGCCACCGGAAAGGCGACCGTTGACAGCGACGTGGATATTTTTATAATCCTGCGGCCAGGCAGCCGAGGCGTGGATTCCCTCCGCATCCGTCGCGCCACCTTTCATGATTTTCCTATGGACCTGATCGTCATGTCTGAAAAACGATTCGAGGAACGCCTGAAAGAGGGCGATTTTTTCCTGATGGACATTGTCGAGCAAGGGGTGGTTTTGTATGAAGAAAACCACGTGTGAATGGGTGGCCAAGGCGGAACAGGATTACTCTGCGGCCGCCGGCATGATTCGTTGACGGCAGATTCTCGCTGACGTGATATGTTTTCATTGTCAACAGATGGCGGAGAAATACCTCAAGGGGTTGCTCCAGGAAAATGACATCCATTTCACAAAGACACATGATCTGGAGATATTGGGCGAGTTGGCCAGGCCACTGGTTCCCTCCCTTTCATTGCTACAAAATGATTTCGATGCCCTGACCGATTACGCCGTCAAGTTTCGATATCCCGGGTGTAACGCAACGCCCGCGAAAGCTAAGGCCGCCGTCGCCGCCGCGAAGAGAATTCGCGCGGCCGTACGCTTGGCTTTGGGGCAGTAAAAACCGCTTCGACTGTCGGCGCAAGAATAAAGCGACGGCCCCAACCCATCCTGGCGGGGCCGGCGCTTTATTAGTTTTTCTCAATCCTAGTCGGCGTCTTCGATCTTTCTGACCGCTTTCTGGGCGGCCTTGCGGACGGAGCCGGACTCGTCTTCGCGGGCGGCTTGCTGCAGGGCGGGCAAGGCCTGGCGGGCCTCCAGGTAGCCCAGGCTGTGGGCGGCTTCCTTGCGGACGTCGCTCTCGCCGTCATGCCGCAGGGCCTGAACCAAGGCGTTGATGACCGTGGGGCTGTCGTAGTCGGCCAGCTTCTTGGCGGCATCCTTGCGATCGCCGTCGTCACCTCGCGTCAGTTCCGAAAGGAGGCGGCCTTCCTTGCCTCCGACCACGATGGTCCGCTGCCCAACCACCGGCGGCGGATCCGACGCCTGCGGCTGCTGCTGTGGCTGCTCGGGGACAACCTGGCCGGGCGGATACTGCGCTCCGGGCGGCGGCGCCGGCTGCTGCTGGGGCTGCTGCTGCACTGCCGGCGGGGCGGGCTGCTGCTCCATCGGAGGTTGCTGCTGCGCCACGGGCGGCTGCACGGGCTGCTGCATGACCTGCGGCGCCGGCTGCTGCGGATAGCCATACGTCGGGGCGGGCGCCGCGTACGTGGGCGCCGGGGCTACGTACACGGGCGCCGGACTGTAGTAGTAGGGCGAATCATAGACCGCGACGCCGCCGTAATAACCGGGCCAGTAGTACGGGGCATAATAGCCATAGCCATATCCGTACCCCCAACCGCCGTATCCCCAACCGCGATACCCCCAGCCGCCGCGGTATCCCCAGCCGCTGTGGCCCCAGCCCACGCCCACGCCGCCGTGCCCTCCACCAACATACACGCGGCCGCCCGCGCTCGCCGGCTGCGGAGCAGCCAGGATGCACGCACTCGCCAACGCCAACGCCAAACCGAGAATCAAACACCGCTTCATAATCGATTCCTTCCATGATCCCTGTCCTCAGGGATTTCGTACATTGCGACGACCGAGAAAACCAATCACTCACTATACTCTTTCCGCGGCTGGTTTCAAGCCCGTGAGTCCGCGACCCACTTCGCTTACAGACACGCCAAGCCGCGGCAGGTTAGTCCGGACCCCAACATTATAATCGTCCAAACCGGCCGCAAACGTGAGGCAGGGCGGCTTTTTCCGGTCCATCCGGCAGATTCGTAACCTATTGGAACCCGTTCGGAAGCCACCGGCGTGCATTCGGAAGCCATCCCAACGCGCTGGGAAGCCACTAGAACCTGTTGGGAAGCCATTAGAACCCGATTTGCAATTGATAAGTACATTATGTTAAGCATGTTATCGATTTTGAACCCCCATATTCGCGATTTTTCGCGTGTTTCGTCATTGCTTCCGCCTGGGGAGCATAGCTCCTCGCGCGATCCTGTCCGAATCTCATGCCGTTTGATCGACAATCGTCCCTTACAGGCCTCGAAGACTCCGAAATTGTCGATTGTCCATTCGACAGTCCCGGCAACTCGTATTCAGATGTCAACGCCCTTCGACCCGTTCGACCTTTTCGACAACCTCAGGCCGAGCGAAGCTCAGGGCCAAACTGCGGCGAGTCTCTCATAAGACCCGCCAGACCGCCGCACAATACAGCTCCATATAGTATAACGCATGTACGCTGTTTTTCATACAACATTCCAAGAAAAATAATGCATAATCACAACTCAATAATTTGCCGAGCCTTGCCGTAAGAGAACTGCTTTGCTATTCCCTGCGGATCGGCTCCCGGCCGTATTTTTCGGAACAAGAATCTCGGACTGATCCTTTTTACTTGGCGCACCGCTGGCAAGGTGGTAGCCTTCCTTCGTCTCGACAATGGGCCGTATCCCCGGAGCGCAACGTGAGCATCATCGACCTTGTCCAAGGCTTCTCAATGCACGTCAAGGCATTGAAAGCCCCGGAAACCAAAGAGGCCAGCATACGCCAAACCTTCATTGACCCCTTCTGGCGAGCGCTGGGTTGGGATGTCGGCGACGAAGCTCAACGCGGTCCTGCCGAAGCCGAGGTGATCGTCGAGAACAACGTCGAGACGGCCGAGACGACAGGCCTCCATACCCGGGCCGTCGATTATCTGTTCCGGCTGAATGGATTTCCCCGTTTCGTCGTCGAAGCGAAAAAGCCGGCTATCGATATCGACTCCGACATGGAGGCCATCTTCCAAGCCAAGCGGTACGCCTGGAACAAGACAATTCCTTTCGCCATATTGACCGACTTCGAGCAATTCCGCCTCTACGACACCACGCTCAAGCCGATCTTCAACGACCCCGGCCGCGGCCTGGTCAGCGAGTTATCCCTTGATTACGGGAGCTACGTGGCCCAGTGGGACGTGCTAGTTTCGACCTTCGGCCGCGCCGCCGTCGCGGGCGGGTCGCTGGAACGCCTGCTGGCCAAGGTCAAGAAAATTAAACCCGGCCGACGTATCCGAACCGTGGACCGGATGCTGATTGACCTCAAGGGCGGCGAGCCGGTGGATCAGGCATTTCTGGCGCTTCTCGACAGCCACCGGGGGCATTTCGCGGCCGAAATCTACAAGCACAACAAATCAGTGTTTCCGGATGCCGACACACTGCACGGTGCGGCCAAGCTCACCGAGGCCGTCCAGCGCCTGATGGACCGTCTGGTGTTCATGCGCGTCTGCGAGGATCGCGGTATCGTTACCTGGGGGGCACTGCGTGAGATTCTTCACCGCGTCGGCTCTGAGGGGGGCGATTTTTACACGGCGCTCCTTGCTGAATTCCGCGAATGGGACCGCGATTACAACGGGTACCTCTTCAAACCATGGCCGCTTGAAGAGATTACCGTCGATGGGAATGTGCTGGCAGACTTTATTCGCGACCTCTACCCGCCCGATGGTCCGTGGGACTTCAACGCCATCGGCGACGATATCCTGGGCACTGTCTACGAGCGGTTCCTGGGAAATACGATCGAGGTCAAGGGCGGCCGCGTCGCCATCGAAGCCAAGCCAGAGTATAAGGACCTTGCCAAGAAGACCCGCCACAAGACGGGCGTTTTCTATACCCCGCGTTTCGTGGTGGACACGATCATCCGCCGCGTTGTCGGGCCCAAGATCGCAGGCAAGACCCCGGCGGAACTGTTGGAGGTGAAGATACTCGACCTTGGCTGCGGGTCCGGCACCTTCCTGGTCGCCGCGCTGCAATACCTCTTTGACTATTGCCTTGCCACCGTCCGCGCCGATCCATCTGTCGCCAAGGCCGTCATCCCCGCGCTGTCTGCCGGGTCAGGAGCAAAACGCAGGAAGAAGAAGGCACAAATCGCTTTCAAAGACAGGCGAGGGCGCTGGTATCTCGCCCCCGATTTCCGCGCCGCCCTCCTGACCCACTGCATCTACGGCGTGGACATCGACCAACAGGCCGTAGAGGTTACGGTCATGTCCCTTTATCTCAAAATGCTGGAATCGAAGCTCCCGGAGAACTGGCAACACGACTGGATCGAGAACCGACTATTGCCGTCGCTCGATAACAACATCCGGTGCGGAAACTCGCTCATCGACGAGGACAGCTACTTGCGCTTCCGCGAGAAGACGAATCGAACTCAGCGAGATCTGTTTGCGCCGGAGGACGCGGACACCAAGTTTCGCATCAACCGCTTCGACTGGATCAGTCGCACACACGGTTTTGGTCGCATCCTCGACGAGGAGGCCGTCATCATGCGAGGCCGCGGCGGATTCGACTGCATCGTCGGCAACCCGCCATACGTCCGCGTTCAAGAGATGAACAAGTGGGCACCGGAGGAATGCGAATTCTACAAGTGGAGGTACAAGAGCGCGGCCAAGGGCAACTACGATATCTATGTGGTTTTCACCGAAAAGGCCATATCGCTATTGGCTCCCGGCGGTCTAATGGGTTTTATCATGCCGCACAAGTTCTGGCAGGCCAAATACGGCGAAGGCTTGCGCAATGTGATCGCCGACGGGAAGCATTTGCAGGCGGTGGTGGACTTCGGCGACCAACAGGTCTTCAAGGGCGCGACTACTTACACGGCCATACACATACTTTCTCATGAAGCGGGCAAGGACTTCGTGGACTACGCGAAGGTCTTGGAGTTGGAGGATGGAAACGTTCAATGCGCCAACTTGGACGCGGGCAAAGGCACCATCGGCACGGAGCGATTCAAATCCCGCAGACCGGAGGGCGCAGGACCGTGGGTATTTACGACCGCCCCGGGATCGGCATGGCTTGACGCGGTGAAGGGAAACCATCCGACGCTGGGAGAGGTCGTGCATAAGATCGGGCAGGGCCTTGTTACCAGCGACGACAAAGTGTTCTTTTTAACTAAGTGCGGCAGGGAATATCGCTGCGACGCCGACGAACAGTTGTACGAACTTGAACGGGCGGTTGTACATCCGGTCCTCAAAGGCTCCGTTCACATGAAACGATGGCTCCCGCTCGATTCGGATCGGGTAGTCTTGTTCCCCTATGAGGAAAACAAAGGTGTCTGGAGACTCATTCCCGCCGCCAAGTTCAAGACGGATTACCCCAAAGCTTGGACCTATTTGAACAAGCATCGCAAACGACTTGAAGCACGCGAGTCCGGCAAAATGGAGGGCAAGATTGGATGGTACGGGTACATATATCCAAAGAACCTCGATATGATGTCGCGGCCCAAAATACTTGTGCCTGCGATTGCCACGCAGGCCGAATACTGCTTGGACCTAAAGGGAGAGTATCACTACGTCGGAAGCGGAGGAGGAGGCGGGGGCGGCTATGCGATTGTGAGTGACACATCCGACCTTCGCTATCTCTGCGGCCTCTTGAACAGCACCCTCCTTGACGCGTACCTGCAACGCGTCACAACGCCCTTCCACAGCGGATGGTTTGCGTACAGCAAGGCGTACATCACACAGATCCCAATCAAGCTCCCCATGACCGCCGATGAGCGGAGTCTATCCGAGTTGATCTCGATTAGCGTCCGCGCGATCATGGACGCCAAGGCGAAGCTCCGCGCCCCCAAACTCTCGGACCGCGAGACCCAAAGCCTTGCGGGCGAAGTCGAGGCCCACGAGAATCGCATCAATAAAGCCGTTCTCGCGCTCTACGGCGTCGATGGTCTACCCGAATAATCCGGGCGGTTCGGGGAATTTCGGGGACACCATACAATGGCCCTAAGATAAGGAGCATGTTCGGACTTTGTTTGACTATTCGGCATCCGGCCTCCAGCAATGGAGCCCAGAAACCTACGGTTTCAACCAATTGAGGATGGGCGTGGCGAGGCGATTCTTGCCTCAACATCTCGCTGGACGGCACGCTGAACATCACAACGCTGGCGGGGTTCGGCGCGGGCAACTATACCCTGCTGACCGCGACCGGACCGGCCGGCGGCACGTTCGCCAACGTGACCGGCATCCCGGCCCCGGCGATCGATTCGCGAGGATACTATATCGACTACACGGCCGCGGTGGGCATCGGATCGGGCCAGGTCGTCCTGAACGTCACCCTCGGAGGCGACGTCAACGGCGATGGCTTGCTGAACTCGCTGGACTTCGACGCGATTTACAGCGTGATCTTCAACCGGCATGGCGGTGGGGTCCAGCCGTATCCCTCGTATCTCAGTGCCGACGTGAACGGCGACGGCGTGGTCAACCAACTCGACGTGACGTACGAACTGAACCATTATTTCCGCACCAGCTACGGCGACGCGAATCTGGACCATGCCACCGACTTCGGGGACTTCCAAAGCTTGCTGAACCACTGGCAGGCCAGCGGCGCCGCCATCGGCTGGGCGCAGGCCGACTTCAACGGCGACGGCGTGGTGGACTTCCTGGACTTCCAGATCCTGCTGAACTACTGGAACCCCGGCGGCTGGAACTACGCACCGTCGCAGACTCCCGAACCGGCCTCGCTGAGCCTGATCCTGCTGGGCGGCCTGGCCCTGCTTCGCAGGAAGAAGTAGAGCGTGGCGCGTAGAGCGTAGGGCGTAACAGCGAAGAAACAGCAACAGCGAAGAAGCAACAAAAGCGAAGAGCCCGCGTGGATCAAACGATCCCGCGGGCTCTTTGCCGTTTCTTCCGGCTTCGTCAGAACTACGCCGTGACAAGTCGCCGTTACTCCCGACTCCCTACGCCCCGCTCCCTACGGTCGTTTCTTCGCCGTTACGGCCTACATAGCACAGAAAACCGCGCCGTTTTCGGACGCAAGAAAACCGGTAATTTCTTACCGGGGCTTCTGCAATTAGGGAACTAGTATTCTATGACTCCTCAAGGGCGATCGCAAACCTAACCGCCGACGATCGCGCCAAACTGGCCGCCATGCTCGCCCAAGGCGACACCACGAAGGGCGGGAACCAATGACCACACCCGCCACAAGCAGCGGATCGCACATCATCCTAATGTCAACAGTTGTTGACATCTCACGCCTTCCACTGCGCGGATGGAGTTTTCGGAAGGACAGGCAACGGAGGCGGTCTGGGGCACGAGAATAGGGATGCCACGAGAATCCTCTTGCCGAAGCAGCGAGGCGAGGTAAAATCATGGAACGCGCCGGCGGCGGTCGTTGGCGGAAGGTCCCATGGGGAATATCGGTTGGAGACTGTGAGGCTTCCATGACGACGACGGCCAGGCTGACGATCCTCTCTTTGCTGTTGCTGCCCGCCGCCCTCGCTTGGGCCCAGGAGGGCAAGAAGGACTACAACAAGGACTGCGACGTCTACACGGACGTCGTCTACGGCCACAAGTACGCGCTGGCGATGACGATGGACATTGTGCAGCCCAAGAAGGGCAACGGCGCGGGAATCGCCTGGATCGTCAGCGGCGCAATGTTTACATGAGTGTAACCTGCCCCCGATTCTTCCCATCCTCAGTCTGGTGAAGGCTGGGGGCACGGAAAATTGCATTGTGAAAGAGACGAGGCAAAGCAAACTCATGGAAACTGCTGGCGGTGGTCGTCGCGTGAAGTTATCTGGGAAATGTAGGCTAAGTTTTCATGAGGAAACCATGATGTTTCGACATGGCGCCCGACTCCTGGCGATGGCCGTCGCCCTCGCCGCCGGCCTGACGAGCTGCTCGTGGACTTCCAACGTGCAGCCCGGCGCGCGGCCGTGCCGGACGCTGGCCGTTCGCGGCTCGGTCGTCTGTGCGGCCGACCCCACGCACAGCGCGGTCCGGCACGGCATGGCCGGCGTGATCGTCTCCGACGGCCTGCAGGTGACGCGCACCGACGACGCCGGGCGATACGTACTGCGAAACGTCGATCCCGCCGATCGCCATTTCGTGTACGTGGTCACGCCCTCGGGCTATCGGGTGTGCGGATCGTTTTATCAGGCGCTGCCGACCTCGGGCGACACGGCGGACATCTCCTTCACCCTCGCGCCGGCCCCCGAAACCGCCAACCCCGACTTTTCCTTCGTGCAGATCACCGACACCCACGTGGCCTCGGCCCGCGACGCCCATCGCTGCCTGGACCTGCTGCATGAACTGACGCGGTATCATCCGGTCTTCGCGATCAACACCGGCGACCTGGTGGACAACGGCAACGATCCCCGGCAGTTCGACAAGTACGCCGGAATCCTGCGGGACACGCCGCTGCCTGTCGTCAACGTGCCGGGCAATCACGACCTCAACGGGCCCAAGAACTCCTACGACCGCGTCTGCGGCCCGGAGCGCTACGCCTTCGACTACGGCGGGCGGCACTTCCTGGTCCTCAACTCGATCACCGATGTGGAGCGGCAATACAAGTGGATGGAGCAGGAACTGGCCCTCCAGCCGCCGGGCAAGGAGCTGCTGGTCTTCCAGCATTACCCACCCGAGCCGCGGCTGATGAAGCTGCTGACCCGCTACCACACCCGCGCGATCTTCACCGGGCACTGGCACGGCAGCAGGGTCTTCACCTCCAGCGGGATTGTCTACGTCAACACCCCGCCGCTACGGTTCGGCGGCATCGACCAGAGCCCCTGCGGCTCGCGAATGGTCACGTTCAAGCATGGGCAGATCCTCCTGGACGACGTGTATCCGGAACTGGGCCCCCGCGACGCGTGGGCGAGCCGCCTGGCCCGCCCCCGGCCCGCCGCCGACGCTGCCACTCCCCTGCCCGGCGCGGATTGGCCGATGTTCGCCCACGACCCCGCCCGCGGCAGCCGCACCGACGATCTGCTCAAGCCGCCGCTGAAGCTCGCGTGGCGCGCCGAGCTGGGCGGGACGATTGAGTTCTCCTCGCCGGTGGTCGCCGGCGGCTACGTGTACGTCGGCCTGGCCGACGAGCAGCAGCGAGGCACCGCAGGCGTGTACGCCCTGAACGCGGTGACCGGCGCGTCGCATTGGTTTTACAGGACGGATGCCTCGATCAAACACTCGGTGACCGTTTCGGGCGGGCTGGTTTACGCCGCCACAGCCGAGGGCGAGGTGGTCGCTATCGACGCCGCCGGCGGCGAGCGGAAATGGAAGTACGATTTCGACCGGCCGATGGACACCTGGCTGTTCGCCTCGCCGCTGGTCAGCCGCGAGGTGGTGTACACGGGCACGGCCGACCGGTTCGTCGCGCTGGAGGCGGCCACGGGCAAGCTCGTCTGGAGCGACGACCATCCGGCCGGCGTGTGGCTGGCCTGCCATTCCTCGCCGACCGCGGGGGATGGGCTGATCTACGCGGACTTCAACGACCAGAGCGGCCTCTTTGCCTTCGACGCCCGCACCGGCAAACTGCGGTGGCGTCAGCCCACGTACTCTTCGCTGCATGCGACGCCGGCCTTCTCCGGCGGCATACTCTACACGGTCGCGCGGGACCGCGTGCTGGCAGTCTCGCCCGAGGACGGCAGCACCAGGTGGAAGTCGCCGTCCATCGGCGGCAATTGTGCATCGACCCCGACGGTGGTCGACGGCAAGGTGCTGGTCGGCACATCCGACGGCACGCTGGTGGCGCTGTCCGCCGCCGACGGCTCGCAATGCTGGCGATGCGGTGGCTCGCCCGGCTCGCCGAGGTCGCCATTATCCTTCTCGCCCTACCAGGGTGTCAGCAGCCCGATGATCGCCACGCCGGCGATTTCCGGCGGCGTGGCGTACGTCGGCACGGCCGGCGGGCGACTGCTGGCCGTGGACGTGAAGACCGGGCGCGAACTGTGGCACTGCGACCTCGGCTCGCCGATCGTCTCGTCGGCGGCGATCTCCGGAAACGCCGTCTACGTCGCCACGTACGACGGCACGGTCTACGCGTTCACGTCGACATCAAAGTGACGCACGCGCCAAACGACGAACCCCACCCGAGTCTTTTCTTTAGGTATATCGCTACCGATGCGAGTGCAGTGCCCCGCACCAGATTCATTATTCCAAGTTTCGGAATTCGATTGCCTGATTGCGGATAAATGCGTATGGTTTTACCGATTGGCGGATGTTGTCATTTCATGGGCGGAGTGTGTGCATGGTATTTTCCGCCCCTGTCAGATCTCAAACAGGAGCAATATCGTGGCCAGATTAAAACCCAAGAGGATACTGGTTGCGGGTGACTTGATTGCGGATCACAACCTGGCGCGGTTGCCAGGACGTGGCCGGGGCTTTCATGCACCGTGCAGCCAGACTTTGCTGACACATTCCCACGGAGGCGCCTGGTATGTGGCGGAAATGCTCAAATTGGCTTTAGGCGGTTTGGCCGCAGGGCAGCCCGGGAAGGCTCCAGAGGTCCTTTCTCCAGAGCGGATTTCGCTTTGCGGCGAGCCCGTTAACCATCCTTTGGCCTTCGGCAATGCATTCTCCGTGTGGCAGTTGGTCGAGTCAGGCAAGGACAAGGTCTGTCGCGTGGGGGAATTCCTTGGATGTCAAGGCCCCCCCGACAAGGCCGGACCCGTGCCGATGAAAGTCGACCCCATCGATCCTGAGGTGCTGGTACTGGATGACTTGGGAACTGGGTTTGCTTCCAATCCTGCTTGGTGGCCGATGTCGCTGAAGAAGGGCGGCGCTCCGCGATCGATTATCGTAAAGGCGTCCGCCTCGTTTGACGGCCCCCTGTGGCAGAAACTTCTCGCGCCGAGCATGGCAGAGAGGACGACGGTCGTAGTCTCTGCCCGTGCGTTACGTTCTATGGGAGCCAAACTATCGCGCGCACTTTCCTGGGACCAGGTGGTCGAGGATTTGAACAAGGAATTTACCGAAGGCCAGTCCTCGTTCGTCTTTGGGGCCCTCAAACGCATCATGGTGTTGTTTGGCGCTGAAGGGGTGGCGGTATTCAGCCGACTGCCTCGTGTGCCGCAGGAACGGAAACTTTCTCATCGGCTACACTTTGAGCGACTGATCTATGATCCGGAGTGCCTCGAAGGTGACTGGTGGGCTAAGCACAAGGGAGCAACCTTTGGAGGCCATAGCGTCCTGACGGCCGCGGTAGTCCGTCACGAAATCCAGGGGCGGGAGTTCCCACTGTTCTTCGCCATCTGCCGGGCGCTGGAAGGAATGCGTGCCATTCATGCAACGGGGGCGGGGCCGGACATCGGGGACTTGAATTTCAAGGCCTCCGAGGACAAGCTAAAGCGTATTTTCAAATTCTCGGATAAGAAAGAAGAAGAGACCGCCAAGGACAAATCCGAGCCGTTGCCGGAGGACCGTTTCCGGGCCGCTTATCCTCGTGAAATACTTGACTCCGCCACGTTGCCAACGGAGCAGATACCCAACCGGTGCATCCTGACGGATGTAGTGGGCGAGAGCAAGGAGTTCATTGCAGAGAAAGCCGAGGAAATAGTCCGCGTTGGAGTCGACAAGACGCTGAAGGCTGTCCCGCGAGCCAAGTATGGTGATTATGTCACGGTCGACCGCGAAGAAATCGAACGGATCAACAGCATCCGGAACCTGATTATGGATTATCGAGACGGCAAGGATCCTCGTCCGCTTTCGATCGCCGTGTTCGGGCAACCCGGGTCGGGAAAATCATTTGCGATTAAGCAATTGGCGGAAGAGCTATTCGGGAAAGAAAAGGCCGTTCTTGAGTTCAACCTGTCGCAATTCGAGTCAGTTCACGATCTCCACGAGGCCCTGCATCAGGTTCGCGACAAATCGCTCGAAGGTAAGATGCCTTTCGTCTTCTGGGACGAGTTCGACTCCCGCTTTAACAATCAACCATTGGGTTGGCTAAAGGAGTTCCTGGCCCCCATGCAGGATGCGAAGTTCCAGGCCGGCGGTGTCCAGCACCCGTTGGGGCGGGCCATCTTTGTCTTTGCGGGGGGTACATGCACGTCCTTTGATCTTTTTGCGACGGAACCGTCCTGGGAGAGCAAAACCTCTGATGAGGCATTACCGTGCAAATACCCCGTGAATACCTTCAAAGACGCCAAGGTTCCCGATTTCATCAGTCGCCTTCGCGGATATGTCAACATCAAGGGGCCCAATCCTGTGAAACTGGACGACAATGCCTATCTGATCCGTCGCGCCATGTTGTTGCGATCCATGATCGAGCGGTATTTTGGCGACTCGATTATCGATCCCTACACGAAGAAGGCAGACATGAGTCCGGGAGTCCTGACCGGACTGCTGCGGGTCGTGAAGTACTTGCACGGCGCGCGCTCGATGGAGGCGGTCATCAGCATGAGTCACCTTCGCAATACGCGATCCTTTGGACTGGCCGACCTGCCTCCACGGGAAGTGCTCGATCTGCATCTATCGCCGGATTTCATGAAGAGGGCCGAGGAAGCCGAACTGGTCGGCGGCCCCTTGAAGCACTTTGTTGAGGTTCTTGCCGAGGAGCAGTACGAGGGATACCGCCGACAACGCGCGGCAGAAGGACAATCCCTGGATCCTTACGGCAAACTTGACGAAGCTGGCAAAGAGAAAAATCTTGTGCCGGCCAGGCTTGCACGCACTCGGTTGGCTGTGTTTGGATACAGAATCTGTCGCGATGCTCCGGGCCTGAAGGGTGTCGTTAAGTCGTTTACCGCGGCCGAGAAGAAGTGCCTTGCGGTATCCGAGCATAAGCGTTGGATGCGTGAACGCTTGGTGGAGGGTTATGTCTATGGCGATGCCCCAAAGAATGACAAACTACGACTTAACCCAGACATACAGCAGTTTGAGCCGCTAGTCCAAAAGGAAAAACGCCTTGATAATGACCAGATTGACGCCATCTGGCGTGTGTTGAAAAAGATGGGGCTGGTGGTCGTAAAAGAACGATTGACACCTGGTGGAGGAAGGATCGCAGCTAGATCGTCCCGAAAGCATGGCACTCGAAGTGGCCGGGGTTCTGTCGGCAGCCGTCGCCTATTATGACTGGCGCATTCTTCGCCGCCGGGCCTTTCTGATTGTGGCTGAGTATGCCGATGGACCGACATACGCTGGCCGCCAACGCCCCGGCGGGCTTCTCACCCCACCACGATGTTGTCGTAGTTCACCAGGTTCAGTCCCAGCGTACCGGTTCCGCCGATGTCGTTCACCGTAACCTGGTAGACCGAATTGTAACCGCTGCCGGGCGAGACCACGACCGTGGAAGAGGCCAACGTCTCCCCGGTAGACGCCAACTGGAAATTGCCGGACGCGACGCCGGCGACAGGTTCACTGAACGTGACGGCGTAGGTGACGCTGGCGGCCTCAGTGGACGCACTGCCCGGATTTTCGCGATCGATCGAACGGACCGTTGGAGGCGAAGGGATGACGGCGAAGCTGGATGAGACAGCCGCCGTCAAAACACCGTCGCCGGCGGTTAGCGAGCAGGTGCCCGGGGCAGTAATTACCAGGTTGTCGAACGTGGCCACGCCGCCGGCGGCAGAGGCAGAAATCGTGTCGCCGCCGAAGAAAGTCCCGCCGGTCAGCGTCAGTGTGATGGTGGAACTGTCTGTCGTCACCGTGTTCCCCAACCCATCCTGCACGGCGACAACGACGGGGGGGGCTGATGGCAAAACCTGTTACCGCTCATGGTCCCGCCGATGGGCATGGCCATGGGGCTGTTCGCAGACATCGTGTTCACTTGGCGATACCCAACGACACGCCGAGGAGGCCGGGGATGCCTTCATTCTCGCCCTTGACCTCGAGCTCGACCATCTCCCGGT
>CAZYDC010000055.1:0-14805 GCA_964646065.1 uncultured Planctomycetaceae bacterium
CCCGTGAGACTCATGGGCAAGATGCCCATGCTACTTTTTCAACGGGCTGTTAGGCCCGCGCCCGAACTTCTTCCTTGATTCTTTGAATGTGCCCGCGACCCAGGGCCTTGACCTCGCAGCCGAGTTGGAAATACTGGCGGATTTTTTCGTCGCTGAGGATGCCGAAGCAATCGACGATCGCCAGCGGTTCGCCGGCCCATTTCACCACGTCAGCCGGGTTCAGATCCAGGTAGGGTTTGTGGCGCACGGCCAGCACCAGCGCATCGGCATCCTTCAACGCCGAGGGCAGGTCCTTCTGCACGCGCAGATGGACCAGTTCCTCCTGGTTGCGAAAGAATCGGCTCCACGAGTGTCCGGGGGCGGGGTAATCCGCCTGCGATTCCAGTTCATACCAGTGATCGACGTACGGGTCGTGCGCGGCCACGTCGGCGCCCATCTCGGTCAGTTTGCGGACGACCAGTTCCGACCCGCTGTAGCGCGTGTCGCCCACGTCCTCGCGATAGCTCGCCCCGGCCAGCAGCACCTTGGAACCCGCGATGTATTTGCCCATGTTCCGCAGCGCGTCGCGGGTAAGTTCCGCCACGTGCAGCCCGCGAGTGTCGTTGATGTCGATGGCCGTGGTGGACATCTTGAACACCTGTTCGCCGTCCTCGAAACCCAGGATGTGCTTGTACGCCCAGTAGCCCAGGCCGCCGTCCTTGGGCAGGCAGTATCCGCCGACGCCCGGGCCGGGGAAAATAATGTTGTCGTGCGTCGGGCGCATCTTGATCGCGGCGATCACCTTGATCAGGTCCACGCCGTTGCGCTCGGAGAACAGGCTCCACTCGTTCAGGAACGCCAGGATCGTCGCGCGGTAGGAGTTCTCGACGATCTTGGTGGTCTCGCTCTCGATGGGGCGGTCCATGACCGTCAGCGGGAACTGCTGGGTGTTGAGCACCTCGGAAAGGAACTTCACCACGCGGGCGCGGGCCTCCGGGTTGCATCCGCTGCAAACCCGCCAGAAGTCGCGGATGGACTTCACGTACTCCTTGCCCGGCATGACGCGCTCGAAACTGTGCGCCAGCAGCGGGGACGACTTGATCCCGCGAACGGCGAACGCCTTCTTCATGATCGGGTAGGCCACGAATTCCGTGGTGCCGGGGGCAACCGTGGTTTCGATCAGCACCAGGCATTCGGGCGAAACCCGCTCGCCGATGGTCTTCATCACCGCTTCCAGGGCGGCCATTTCGGCCTCGCCGGTCTTGAGGTTGCCCAGGCTCTGCTTGCTGTAATCGCACTGCACGTCAACGACCACGCAGTCGGCCAGTCTGAGGCAGTCGCTGTTGTAGGTGGCCGTGAGGGTCTTCTTTTCAAGCACGCACCGGGCGATCATCGGATCGACCTCGGGGTCCTCGGCCTTGACCGGCGATTCGCCCCGGTTGAGCATGCCGATCTTCCAGTAGCTCCGCGAGCTGGGGCGCTGGCAGCCGATGACGAACTTGGTACACGTGCCGGTCTTGCGGTCGGTGGTATCCGCGACGATGGCGGCCATGACCGCCCCGACAAACCCCACGCCCATGACCACGACAACTTCTTGTCCGGCGGCGCGGGCCTTGGCGGCCAGGCCCTCCAGGCGATTCAACTCGGCGGCGTATTCTTCCTTGGCCGGCAACGAAAACTTCTCGCCCGACGGACTGACCGAAACGTTCGACATATTGACTCCTTGATTGGAAAACGGAGATTCGCCTCGAATAGGATTCAAGCCGATACTCCCCGAAAGACTGTTCGCGGACGACCATCGTCAACGAAGTTTACGAGCGAAGTTTACGATTTTACCAGGCTTTGACATTCAGCCAGGATAAGTCACTTCATACCCAATTGTTGTGGGACACCTGAACAGCGTCCTGACACGCGCCTGTGGGCTCGGCAAATCCCGGTTTCCGGGGCGATATGAACCGCCTTCGCCGCCCCATTGCGTTTCGTGCGAGTGCGGCGGCGCCCCTGACCGTTACTGCCAAACCTCGCCGGTTAACGACTTCTCCGGCGAAGTAACGCCAAACCGCCCAAGCCAAGCAGAAGCAGCGTCGCCGGTTCGGGAGCTTGAGACTCGGAGAAGTTCCAGCCGCTAGGGTTCCAGTAGTTCAAAAGCATTTGGTAATCCAGGAAATCCACCGTGCCGTCGCCGTTGAAGTCGCCAGCGGCCCAGCCAACGCCGGCACCGGAGGCTTGCCAGTGGTTCAGCAAGGTTTGAAAGTCCGCAAAGTCGGTCGCGCCGTCCAGATTGGCGTCACCGTAATTGGTGTTGAGGTAATGATTCAACTCGTATGTTACGTCGTTCTGGTCCACCACGCCGTCACCGTTCACGTCGCAGCCGGCGTTATAATTGGCCGTCTTGGCCGTGAAATTGGCATAGATGGTGTCGATATCGGTCGCGTCGACGGCGCCGTCATTATTGACGTCAGCCACGTTCCACATGTTCACCACGCGATAACCGAACGACGCCCGAGAACCGTCCGTGACAAGATGAAACTGTACCGTATTGCCCGGAACCCGGATCGTCTGCCCCTCGAGTTCCGTGCCGGTATAAGTGCCGATCACGTCCCCGGCCCCGTCCAGAATCTGAAGGTAATCCACGGTGCTCTTGTAATTGGCGACTGCATCGGGACAGACGTCCGTCGTGAAGCTGGCATCGTCCAGTTTTGTGACAAACTGATCGAAGGTCACTGCCACTTCCTTTGCTCCCAGGATCGTGCGGCTTTGCAACCCGTTGTAGTTGTTGCCTGGATACATCACCATAGGATAAGGGGTCGAGAAGTTGTAGGTTCCGATCCCATGCACCGCGAACGCCTGTTCAATGGCAGCCGTGTGCGCCCCGTTGTAGAGACTGGCGTCCGTTTGGAGAAAGATACTCAACGCCGTCGTCAACGACACCTGCAATCCCGGGGTCGATGGGTCATTGTCCGGCAGAGCAGCGACCGCCTTAAGCGCCAGAGTGTCCGCTACCTTGGCGCCGACAACGTTTCGAAGGTCCCACAGGGCGCCGGAAAAGACCATTCCGACCGTATAGGCGCCGGCAGCTCCGGGATTGCTCGAATAATCCGCCCAATTATAGAAATTGTTAACGTTTCTCACGAACATCCCCTCCTCCCACAGGTCTGCGGTGTACTCCATCAGAATAGGGTCATTAGTAAACGACGCGGCCCCATAGTCCGCGTAACCTTCCATGATGGCACGGGCCTGGTCGGTGGCAGTAATATTCGTTTGCATCTGAGAAATGCCGCCAGGTATAATCGCGTTTTGTATGGCGTGGGTGTATTCGTGGATAATCGTATCTTCATCCATGGCTACGGAGTATCTGCGGGAAAAATCGGAACCTAACGCTATCGTATTCTGCGTCGGGTCATACTCGCTCGAAGAAGGCACCCACGTCGGTCCATACCAGGAACCATCGAAGACAACGACGGAAACCGGAGCCATACCTCCGAAGCCAAGGCTTAGCATGTAGTTATCGTATGAAGTGCAATAATAATAGGCCATCGTTTCACAGAAATTAACCCGCTGTGCAACGGTAGACTTTGGGCTGTACGAGAAGTTCAACGTGGAACTGAACGCTCGGGCGGCTATATCCGGCACCGCATTGGTCACATTGGCGGCAGCGCCCTGAAGATAACCGCTCCCATCCAGCCCCGTCAGGGTTACTGTCTGTATTACCGGATTATCCATCCAGTTCGGGTAATAAATATTACCTGTGCCGGTCGCGGCAAAACCCCTGCCCCCAAAAAACAGGGCCAGCAGAAACATCCCGACCAGTGATCGCGCAAAACCGTTATTGGGCTTCACGGCCATACCTCCAGATATGGGGCCACCCCCGACCCGCGAGCTTCAATGATTTATCGAGAACTTTGCAGCCGCAACTGTCCGAGGCCATCAACGGCCTCGGACAGCGCACGGCCATGTTTGTTGTAACCCGATCAAGTAGATTTACGCATACTTCCGCATACGCCAACCAATGAGGCTCAGGCCCACCAGCCCCAGTACGAAGGCTGCCGGGACGGGAACGGGCACAAGCGTCGCGCTTCCCGTGCCATTGCCCAGCCCCTCATTCGTGCTAAGGAAGGTATCCGTGTCTGCATAAGCGGTCGTGAGGAAGTTTATCGTGACTAACGTTCCATTGCTGAACTGCTGCCAACCAGGCAGCGTGATTTGATTGTCCGTCTTCCCATCAACGCCTGTATAGTAGTCAGAAGAGTCATTATCGCCAACAACGCTGCCTTTGACCATGATTCCAGGATCAGTGGAGAAAGGCGTCAGCACGCCTTTCATCACAAACCCAGGTTCGGCGCCGAACGAGCTGGCATCTTGAAGGGTGCCCACAAATGTCGATACAAAATTAGCCTTCACCACTTGCCCGTTTCTGTCATTCAACGTCCAGACGCCGCTGGCCTGCCAATCATTCGTGCCAAGTCGGGTCAACGTCAAGTTCATGAGCCAGTTGTTTAAATTGCTAGAATCAGACGGGTCCAATTCGGCAAAGTCCTGGGTGCCCAACTTTGTGTCATAAACAGTGGTGTCAATCTCGCTCTTCTTCACGCTGTTGATCGTTAGGGACTGACCAACCGTGGCGTAGTTCAACTGCAGATAACCCACATTGAAGTTAATAGCCAAACTTGCATCCGCACTGCCAGCGGCCACCAGAAGCACACATCCAACCAACGCCGCAATACAAGTAGTCCTTTTCATCTCTAAGCTCCTTTTCATTTTCGTTGAGTTTTGAATTTCAAGTTCCGCGCAATACGCCTGACCAAGTGGACACGATTCCAGGAAAGAACACCACGGCCTCCCGGGGATAGACCCGGTTAGGCCAGAGATGCCAAAGGCGGAGCGCGGGGCGCAGCGATCCCCGGAGAGAAGAGCGATTCACAACGAAGGAGTGATAACAAGCGAGGAAGAAAACACGGCGGCTTGGCGCCGCGAGGTTCGTAGAAATCGCAAGCCATGAGGGCGGGACCACCCACTTCAAATCGCGTGACATGGCCGATCTGGACAGGGCCGCCGGTGTGATACCAGGCAGGTGCGTTGGAGAACTGAAGCTTCCCGCGGCCCACCTGCCATGCGCCTAGCGCGCCCAACGCGCCTAAAAGCAAAGACGTGGTGCCGGATTCCTCTCGCAGTTCGCAATGTTTTCCGGCCGGCGCCCGACCGGGTGCCTCGGCGCCCCGCGCTTCGCCGGCCGATTTCGACGGCAGGGGCGATAACAGCAGGGCCTGTCCTGTCACCGGCAGGCCCTGAGAAAGACCCTCCACCTCGCCGTAACCAGCGGCGGAAGCCGCCTGCGGCTGCAGTGGTTTGGCCGCGTCGGCGCGAGCTAGTGTCACGCTCGCCAACAGGACGACTGCGCCAAAAGTCAGTATTCGTGTCTTTGTCAACATTGCCTTAGATCACCGATTGACTCATACTGCCCGAAACAACCCGGTATTCCTCGAAACGGCGGTTACTATACCGCGCTAACGATTTATGTCAAGAACAAAACGCTAAAATCTTCACTTGGCCGTCCGCCTTGCGTCGAACCCGAACACGCGCTTCCCCAGCCTCAGGCAGCAAAGGCCGATTGCCGCCAAGCCGATCGCCCCTGGAACCGGAACGACCGGGCCGCCATTAGCGGGAGTAGCCGAGCCGCCGCCGATGTCGGCCAATAGCCCGATCTGGTCATTCCCGCAACTGAAGGTCTGGTGCAGACCGACTTCAAAAGAGGTGCCTGACGAAAACGCGGCGATAGGAACTGTCCACGTCTCGATATACCAGGTTCCATCGGGGCCGGTGCCGGGGAAAACCTGGTCCTGGGTGGTACTGATGGTCAAGTCGTCGGCAGTCCCACCTTCGTCCGTGCCACCCTGAGCAAAAACCCTGCTATCCAGTCCGGCGACGTTATAGCCGTCGTAGGAACCCGGGCCTCCGATCAAGGCAACCTGGCTGCTGTCGGTAAGGCTTACGACATGGCCCACCAGCCCTGCATGAAAGTTCATTGCCGGGTCGAAGGTGCCGCTGCCGACGCTTGTCCCTGTAGTCGGATTGTTGGCCCACACGTTCATCAACGCAAATTGCTGGATAGTGCCCGCCGCATTCTTGGTGGTCAGGAACACGTCACCCACACCGTATGTCGTATTCCATCCGCTGTAGTTCAGGCCGGTAGCCGGATTGAGCGTGCTGGCGACCCGCACGACCAGGTTCGACCCGGCAACTTGCACGCCCATCATGCCCTCGTCAAAGTAGCTGGCGGTGCCAGGATCGTAATAGCCGGGGCTGGGAACCTCTCCCACGCTGTCCGGGTACGATACGCCGGAAAGGCCGTTCGCGCCGCCAAGAGTGAACATGGCGTTGGTTGGATTGTGGTTCGAACCCAGTGTGCTGTAGTCGTACGAAGACTGCAGCCCACTGATCAACATCTCATTATCGCTCGCGACAAAACCGGTGAATTGCGAGCTAACATCGGCCAAGGCAACCTGGCCCGCCGCGGAAATTACAAACAGAACACCGACAAACCATCCTGATCTGATCCTGAACGTATCCATTGGGTATCTCCTTCTCTTTTACTCGTTAAAATTAACGGCTTCGGTACTACCCGTGCGTCCCTTATACCGTGAGTGGCTAAAAAGTCAATAGCGAATCCATTTTTCTTCGCATTTTTTCAATCTCGATAATCACCGGAGTTATCGGACCTTATCATAACGGACCGCCTGACTGTCGACCGGTCTGGGTTCCACCGCAGTCGGCGATTCCGTTCGCACGATTGCGCGAATCAACTCCGCACGTTTTCTCTTGACCGGTGTCCGCTGGAGTGCTCGCTAGCCACGGATTGGGGGCCTTGCCGCCCGCGAGAGGACCGCGTTTGCTCGGGAACAACCAACTTGTTCAGCAGCCACAGTTCTCCCAGAAGCAGGAAGACCGCGATGGGCATCATCGTCAGGCCGGCGCCATCGTGGAAGAACTTCTCGGCCATTTCGCTGCTGGTGTGCATGTACAAGACCGCCGTGACGCAGAGCCGCACGATATTGCAGGCAACCGCGATCGGCACACTGGAGACGAGCAGCGCCGCCTTTTGCCAGGCGGGGCGTTTGACCAGAAAGGCCATGGCCGCCGTAACCACGATGAAGGCGGTCAACATTCGAAGGCCGCTGCACGCCTCGGCAACGGCCAGTGTCGTGTTCTGCCCCAAGGAGATGACATTGCCCTGCCGGTTCACCGCAATGCCGATGACCTCCAGCATGAAGACGGCCCCTTGGGTGGCGAAGGATTGCAGCGGGCCGCTGACCATATTATGCAGGCGACCGGGAAGGGGGACCATCAGGAACAGGAACAGCAAAATCCAGAAACTCCGCAAGAAGAATCGCCAACCGCCGATCAACAACACGAGCCCCCAAACGGCGAGCACCAGTGAATACCGCTCCGCGGACTCGAAGAGGAACATCAAACCGTAGGCCCGAGCCGCCAGAGCCAGCACGATCACGACGAGCCCCCACCAGCACGGCCGCGCCAAGGATTCCCTCAGAGCCGACCTGTTCCGCCAGACCAGGTAGACGGCGACCAGGGGCACAAGCATGCCGACAGAGTAATCGTCGTTGTTCCACCACTCGCCGGACAAGCTGGCAATCGTGGCCCAGTAGGACCACACGATAGCCGCCAGCACGGACAGCCCAAGGGCCAGTATCGGCCTCAAGCTCCCTGGGACGCTCACCGTTCCGGCCAAAACTTTCGACGACTCCCGACGCTGTGGTGTTATCTTAGTCAACTCTTGCACCTTTCGAGGCGCTCTGCCCCGTCATTTGCCGCTTGCCGCCACTCCCGCGGTGGCGTTTGTCAGCAGCGATTGTATCTCTGGAGCGGAATCAGCGGCCAATGTCCGGACGGACTCCACCGCAGAATGGGATTGCCCTTGGCCATTGTCGGAATATGCGACCTGGACTTGGGCCATGTAGCGAATTCCGGCCGAGCCGCTCCATGCCTTGGAGCGGAGCAAGGACACGTCCGGGCACGTTTCGCCGTCCACAATGTAATAGCTCAGCACGGTCATAGTTTGTGAGGTCAGGCCTCCCTTTGTGAACCTGAATATCCTGCACTCAACGTCCTTGCCGGCGGAAAGTTTCAATGTCTCGTCTTGGGTGTCAACGAGCGTCCAGCCTGCCGACGGATAGCAAACCTCCGGATGGTGCGGCTCCAGGTCCCGTGCGCGAACCCCGTATGCCACAAACAGCCACACCGTGTCTCGACCCCCGTCGCGGAGGTATTGGCGGCTGACATGGTCGTCGGTGCGGGTGCGTTTGACGATCGCCTGATCCAGCGGAACATCCTTGCCGTGCCACTCGCCGATCTGTAACGGCAACCGAGACAGCGTACCGGGAGGCAGCGGTTTTTCCGTCGTTGGCCTGGACAGATACTGCGCCAACAGTCGATAGCCGACCCCGCTGCTGAGCATGAGCACTACACCCATCACAGCCGCCACCACAGTAGCCCGCCTGCCGACAATTCTTTCGTTATCTTTGTTCATACGAAACCTCCGATGAGACCTGAAGACTCTGCCTGCTCTTGAGGGCTCCCACGCAAACCCGGCAGGTCAAGGACCCGTTTCCTTCGACAGCCGCGCGGCCGATCAAGGTCGTGCTGGGTGTTTTTCGATGATAGCCGCGGCTGACCCACCCGCCGGTCGGGTCGTCGCTGCCGACCAGCGTAGTGACGTCCAGGCGAGGGTCCAACTCCAACGTGACCGTGCCTGGCCCAACGTCGATGATGAAGCGGTTCTCGCCGGCCGCGGAAACCACGCACTGCTCGGCCAGATGAAAACAGACTTCGATATTGTGACGGCCCCTCGCCATGATGTCATCTTTGACGACCAGCGCCCCGGCCTTGCCGTCGAGCTGCAGCGAGCGGCGATGCGTGACGGGATCGCTCAACCGAGTGTAGCCGTCGTGCTCGCCGATCACCTCCCCGCCGCTGCCGTCGGGCCGCCAGCTCAGGCACCGCGAACTCGCGCGTTTGCCCCACAAGAAAGACCCCAGCATCTCCGATTGGTCCTTCCCGTCGATCACGACGGTATTGTGCGCACGGGTGCTGCGAAAGTAGCTGCGCCACGCGGGGTGGGAGAAATAATCGTACGTCCCCGGATCGACAAGCACGTCCTCGCCGAAGACACGCAGCACGAAGCTCAGTGCATCCGCATGCGCGTGCGCCGCGATGGACCTGAAGCCGTGCTCCCCGCAATCGAACACGGCGCTGATGCGGTCGTCGGAATTCGAGTGGCCGCTCTGCAGCAGGTACAGGCCCGAGTCCGGAAAGGCCCCGGAGGCCGTCGCCCCGGCGGGCGCCGGCGCCTCCACGGCATCAAATCGTTGTTGGCCGTCGCGACCCAGCAGCCAGCGGGCCGGCTCCCGATACCCACCGGACCAACCTTTGAAATCGCCGCGGCCAAAGAGAATCGCCGCCGCCGACAGCCATCCCTTGGCCGCTCGCGGGTCGTCGCCCAGGTCGAGCACGTAACCGTCGTCGCCGTCGCCGAGCATCGGCAAGGATTGTCCTCCCTCGCCCAGCATCCCAAGGAACTCGAACATCTTTTCGAGCCTGGCCCAATAATCCGGCGGAAATTCATCCTTGGTCCATCGCCCCGCCAGGGCGGACAGGAGAAAGAATTGCGTCACGAACATATGATAGCCAGTCGCCTGTTCGCGCGAGCTGCCGTCCGCGTTCACCTGCTCAAAGATGCACTGGCACAGAATGTCCCGGCTCCGGGCTCGGCATTGCCGGGCACGCTTGAGGAACGGAAAGCAGCTCGATGCAATGTAGACGCCGGCCGCCTCGCCGATAAGATGATTGTTGGCCGCCGAGCCCGCGGAGTACTTCCGGTCGATCTCCCAGATGTGCCGGTCAACCGAGTCGATCAACCGGTCATGGAACCGCCCTGCCACAAGCCCCGAGGGGCGGATCAGGTCCAATGCCCAGACCCAGTTAATCAACCGAATGCCCAATTCCAGGGGGCTGCGCCAGTTCATCCCGACGCCATAGGGGCACTGGTCCAGCCAACTGCTCAACTGCTCGACAACGGCCTGGGCGTAGCGGATGTCTCCGCCGGCCCGGTACGCCCGCCCCAGCACGACCAACTGGTGATGCCGGTTGGGCTCCCAGACAAGCTTGCAGTCACCGGTCACGTCCACGTCGCGATAGTCAATCCACGGCGAGAACCTCATGGGCGCGGCCTTGCCGATGCTGTGGTCGCGGTTCCAGTCGATTGGATCGCCCAGGTGACGGTCGCGAAGATCGAAGAAGTCCAGGCGGTGGGCCGCGATGCGGTCGGCCTTCGCCAACAGCCGGTCGCGCCACTGGCGCTGCGTTTGCCCGACGGTCGGGCCGCTCCACTCGCCAACGACCAGGTCGCTGATTCCCGGCGGCGGCGGTTGCCCGTCAGACTCGCCCGCGAGCACTTCGCCGATCGATCGCGGACGCTGCCGCCCGGCGAGGAGGCCGTAATCCGCCATGTCGCGCAAGGTTGATTTCACGCGCCAAGCCACTTCGCGCGGCGGCATCGATCGCAGACGTCGAATATACCAATTAAGTGACTGCATGGACCTTACTTGTACTGACGAATTGGCCTTGAAATGGAAACCATGCCGCTCGCCTAATTCTTGTGATCGGAGGCGGCTGGCCCTGTTGCGGCCGGCCTGGATGACGAAACCGCGGGCTTATCTTTTTCGGATGGCTGGCTGGTCGCCTCACCATCGGCAACCCCTTTCCTGATGCCGACCCGCGCCGCCTCAAGCCATTTCGCGTCGTATCGCGCCGGCAAACGGCCGTCACCATGCTCGTCCAAACGCTCGTTCGCGAACAGCTTGCCCGCATCAATGTCGGCATTGCCATACGCGACGCTCTTGCCCGCGGTTTTGTCTTGCAGGACAAATGCCTGCTTGGGCCGGTTGACGTTGTGATAGATGTTGTGGTCCAGTTCCAGCGTTGCCATCTGCTTCATGTTGATCTCGCACGCGACGGCGCTTGCCGTCTTGCCAAGATGCAGCAACGTGCAGTTGCGCATCTTCAATTTGCCTTGCCATGTCTCCGGGCCTCTGCCGGACCTGTACAAAAAGGTCACCTCGCCGCCGCGCCCTTCCTTCAAGGTACTTTCGTCGGTCCCGATGAATACACAGCCGGACAACTCGATGTCCGGAAGCCCAAAGCACTTGAAGACAACCTCGCCGGCGCTGTGGCCCGTGCAGTTTTGGACGACAAAGTGGCCCTGGACGCCCGGCAGCGACTTGTCGCCGGGAACCGACCATGCCTTGTAGCAACAGTGCTTCACGTTCCAGACCTGACAATCTTCATACCGGATCTGGTCGCCCTTCACGTCGATGCCGTCATCCGTGCAGTTCCATGCGCGACATCGGCGAAATGTGATGCGCGAAGGGTATGCGATCTTTGGTTCCGTGCCGCCTTCTATCCGATGTGTAAACGTGAAACCGTCGGCACTGCCTTCGTCTCCGCGTCCGTCGTCATTATCGTGAGAATCGCAATCCTCGATGAGAATGTCGCTGACCCCGCCGATGCCGACTATGCCCGGGCCCGCACAATGATGGAACTTGCATCGTCGAATATTGATATTGCGCGTTCCTGTTCCACACAATCGAATGGGCTTGCCGTCTTCCTTGACTCCCTTGTAGTCGCCCGCATAGCCGCAGTCCAAGTCCTCAAAGTCAATGTCGTGCGGGGGGCGCCCCGAAGCATCCGTACAGTTGAATGCGGAACAGAAGTTCCGAAAAGTCAGGCCCTTGAACTTCAAGTAGGCATTTCCCAGGCTCAAATCGATGAACTTGAGGTCGCTGCCCGGCACATTGAGGTCGATGATGACTTTCTCTCCAGGATAGTTTTGAACCGTGATCCACTTTCCGGCAGTGCCGCTTGTCATCGGGCACAACCTTATCCACTCCTCTCTGGTTTTCCCATTAGGGAGCCTCCCCAAGTAGGTTCCACCTCGGATATAGCACGTGTCCCCCGGCTTGGCCACCGAAAAAAATTTGGCAAGCGAGGCAAACGGCCATTCCTTGGTCCCTGGGTTCCGATCAGACCCTTTGGGCCCCACATAGCGAATCCAGCCGGGCCGGGATTCCGGCCAGGCGGGCGAGACGGCATGGTCGCCGGCGGGCTTATTCGTGGACTGTCCGTTCGCCATGCCGGCCGCCAGCCCCACAACCGCAACACAGATAACAAGTGCTCCTGTCGCGCGGCGTCCAATTCGCCGGTCAAATATCAACTCTTGTTCCTCGTGCAAAAAAACTGTCAGGTCCTGCGTATCCCATCCATCGACTATTGCGATCCGCAAGCCAAGTTCATCTGTTTGGATCTGCCCCGCTCGTCGGGCAAGGCGATCTCAATGTGCCAAGAACTTCCTCGAACTTGTCAATGCACCTGGTGGGCGAGTGGTTCTCCACATAGTACTTTCTCGCCGCCGATGAGGCCTTGGCCCACCGCTCGCCGGAGGAGAACATTTCTCTAATGCCTTTGGCCAATCCTTCGACGCTGCCGGCCACGAGGCCGGATCCCGTGGCCGCAATGACACCGTCGGGATCAAACGTAGACACCACCGGCAAGCCCATGCTCCATGCCTCAAGAAATACGTTCGGAAAGCCCTCGTGCGCCGAGGTCGAGCAAAGCAACGATGCCCCGGCGTACAGCGAAGGCATTCCGGAAGGCGGGACTCTCCCATGCATGCGGACATTCGACATCGGGGCCGCACGCAACGCGAGGTCTCGCTCGTAGCCCGAACCCGAGTCGGAAATTCCCGCCGCTTCAAACGTCACATCCGGACATATTCGGGCCAGGTCAAGCAGCCATTCGAATCTTTTCTGTTCGGCTGGCCGGCCGACCCACAAAACACGCCGTCGCTCACCCAATGGAACGTTCGGCGTCGAGGCAGCGCCGCATCGCTCAGACCGCCCCAGGTTCGGGATGTGAGCAGAGGACAGGCCGTAATTCCGGGCCAGCAACTGCTGCTGAGTCTTCGTCTGCGCAATAATCACATCCGCAGAGCGCACTGCCAGCCGCGATAACCATCGTTCTGTTGGGCTTGTCAACGGCAATTCGAGCATAAAATCCGCGTCAATGGCCCCCCAGAAGATGAAGGATCGTTTGTGGCGCCTGCACCAGAGGACGGCCTGCCCGGCCTCGTTGTCGGCACCACGGGCACAGTAGATATCCGCGTCGGCCCGGGCCATGGCCGACCACAGACCCGTCCACCTGGGGTGAACGAAGCGAACGAAACGGAGCCCTTTGTCCAAGTCATACGCCTTGTACACCCGAACCCCCCCGTGCTCGATGCCGTCGGGCTGCCCGTGGTCTAAAGTCACAAAGCTGACACGATACCCGCGCGAATGCAATTCCCGCGCGATGAGCATGCGCTGCACTTCAGCCCCGCCGATGTGCGGAATGTCCTCTCGGCCGGACAACAGACCATAGTTGTTCATGCCGATGAAGCAGATGCTGGGCTGTGGGCAGTTCAATGCACGTGTTGTCGGGCGATCCGTTTGCATATCAATTTGAAACCTTGCAGGCAAGTTGGCGGCCCTATCGTCCATGGTTCCGGAAGTCATGAATCGCTCGGAGGTAAACTTCACGCGTGCGCTCCGCGATACGGCGAGGGTGAAACCGGTCCAGTGCGACTTGCCGGGATTTATCGCTCATTTCTTTCCTGCGGCTCGGGCTGGCAGTCAAAACGTCCCGCAGACGCGAGGCAATGTCGTCCGGATCATTGGGGTTGACCAGGAAACCCGTTTCCCCATCTCGCACCATGTAAGGCATCCCGCAACGGTTCGACGTTACCACCGGAACGCCGACGGCCATCGCCTCTTCAATGCCCATGGGCGAGTTTTCCTCAAGGGACACTAGCGCGAAGACCGTTGCAAGTTTAAGTTCATCCAAGACAGCCTGATAATCGAGTTTACCCAGCAGTCTAACGGAGGATTCCAGATGCATTTCTGAGATTGCTGCCTTGACCTCGGCGAGATAGCCGTCGTTGGATGGGGCTCCAGCCAACCGCAGTTCGGCCTTGACACCCATTTGGCTCAGCCGCCCAAAGGCCCTGATCAGACTCACGGGATTCTTGCGTCGTGAAATATGGGCGGCCGAGAACACCCGTTGGGGCTGCTCCGCCCGTTCCACGCCAAAGAAGCGATCCGAAATCGGATTGTCTATGTCGTGGATGACCCCTTGTGCAATCCCAGTGAGACGTTCGCGGACATATGGACTGATGGAGACGATATGCGGCTGATCGGCCCAACCTGCCGTTTCAACTCGCTTCCACAACCAGGATCGCAATCGCGGAAGCCTCTTTTGAAGCAGGGCGTCGCCATGAATAAACCCATGCACCGTGAACACACGGGGAACAGCCATTCCCTGAACCATAATCCCGTACACGTCATGGGAATGGATGACATTCGGCGCCAACCGCTTAAGGAACTCCTGCATCTGCTGGCGCCCAGCGCCTTGTACGTAGCTAAGCCATCTGCGTCCGCCCCATGCCAGCCTGTGCACAGGCACGCCTTCCCAAGTCGATTCACTCGCCTCCGGGCAGGCCGGGTCGGTTGTGACCACGTGAACTTCGAGTTCTCCCAACCGCGCGAGCGCACGCACAAGATTCACGCTGACGGACTCGACCCCTCCATGAGGTGACGCGGGGTCTTTGGGGAAACGGGTTATGATGGCAACCCTCATATGTGAGGTCTTCTTTCGTTTATCAACAGGTATGCCTCCTCGCTATTTGGTGTGGGTAACATAGCCCATGTCCGGTAGTTTGAAATC
>CAZYDC010000056.1:0-14791 GCA_964646065.1 uncultured Planctomycetaceae bacterium
CCAACTCCTAAGGGTGGCATGCCCAAGTCCGCGCGGGCATGAGCGCACGACGTGAGCATTTCCGAACCGTGCGCACATGCCCGCGCAGACTTGGGCATGGCACCCGTGAGACCGGATACCGGAAACCGCAAACCGTATTTCTTCGCAGTTACGGTTTCCGGTCTCCGGTATCCGGTCTGGCGGTTTGGTATTCCCCCCGCCACTCCAGCACGCGGCGGCAATAGGCGATCGTCTCATCCGGGGCGTACGTGTCCACCAGTTCCTGGGGCGAAAGCTCCGGATGCGCCGCCCGCAGTTCCGCCAGCCGCGTGGGACCCATGTTGTACGCGGCCACCGCCAGCAACACGTCGTGGCCGAACCGGTCCAGCATCATTCGCAGATACAGCGTGCCGACGCGAATGTTGAATTCCGGATCCTCCAGGTCGCCCTCGCGCGAGATTTTTCGCAGCCGCAGCAACTCCTTCTCGGTGGCCGGCATGAGTTGCATCAGCCCTCGCGCCCCCGCGGCTGAGACCGCGTGCTCTTCCCCCGCGCTCTCGCATCGGATGACCGCCCGCACCAGCGCCGGCTCCAACCCCTGCGCCCTGGCCTGCCGCGCGATCAACCCGTTGAACCGGTCGATCCTCGCCTCGACGCCCTGGTCGCGCCGGTACCGCGCGAAGTGATACGCGCCATACGCCATGATCGCCAGGACGACGGCCCCCACGACGTAATGCGACAAATTGACTCTGGTCTTTTTCTTCAGAGGAACGCCTCAATTACTTTTGTCCTGGAATGCCTCGTGACTTTCCTTCTTAGTCCCGCGCAAGGTGGTTTTCAAGAATGCCCTGACGGGCACACTACGAACTCGCCAGCCCTTCGAGTTGCTGGCGGATGTAGTCTTCCGAGTGCGTTTGTCCCAGGCGCTTGGCCAGGTCCAGGGCGAGGGTGAACAGGTCGCGGGCCTGGTCCAGTTGGGCGGCGGCGCGGTGGCACTTGGCGCCTTCGACGTAGGCGGCCAGGTAATTCGGGTCCAGTTCGATGCACCGCCCGAACTGGGCCGCCGCCAGGTCGTGCCGGCCCGCCGAAAAATATTCCATCGCCAGGCTGTAGTGCAGGAACACGTCCCGCTCGTCGCGAGCGAGCAATTTTTGAAGGGCGGCGATTCGGTCGGCCATTGGTTTCTCGCAATAAAAACATTGTGTCAAAACTCGCGGCACGGACGATCAAAAACAACAGCCAAGACATGGGCAAGATGCCCGTGCTACGGCCCATGCTACGGCCCGTGCCACATT
Organism: uncultured Planctomycetaceae bacterium; assembly: GCA_964646065.1. Lineage (GTDB taxonomy): Bacteria > Planctomycetota > Phycisphaerae > SM23-33 > SM23-33 > CAZYDC01. Next base: position 1,275 of record CAZYDC010000056.1, read on the forward strand.
CGGAGTTTGACGCGGGATATGGTATATCATACCCTAGAGGAAAAGGGGACAGGCACCGCCAAAAAGCCGGCGGAGCCAGTCCCCATTTCCGGTCCCCTTTTCCGCACTTTTCATGGAAAGGCGTAACGTTGAATCCGACTGACATAGAAAATCTTCCGTACCTGACGGCCGGGCTGCCGGGCGTCGGCGGGCGAATCAAGGACGACGTGAGCGATTTCGTCGTCGAGGAGATCCCGCTGTACCCGCTGAGCGGCGAGGGCACGCACGTGTACTTCCGCGTGACCAAGCGGGGCATTCCCACTCCGGCGGCGGTGGACCGCATCGCGCGGTTCATGGAAGTGCGGGCCGACGAGATCGGGTTCGCCGGCCTGAAGGACGCCCAGGCCCTGACCACGCAGTACATGAGCCTGGAGCACGCCGACGCCAAGCGGCTGGCGGAATTCCGCGACGACCAGGTCAAGCTCGAGGTCGTCGCCAAGCACGGCAACAAGCTCAAGAGCGGGCACCTTCGGGGCAACCGGTTCGTGGTTCGCATTCGTGGGGTGTCGAAAACGGACCTGCCGGCGGCGCGGGCGGTGCTGGGCGTGCTGCTGTCGCGGGGCGTGCCGAATTATTTCGGTCCGCAGCGATTCGGCGCGCGGGGCGACACGGCCAAGCTGGGCGAGCTGCTGGTGCGCAACGACCTGGACGAGTTCATCGCGATCTACCTGGGCCGCTCGCAAGCGGGCGACCCGCCGGACTGCAAGGCCGCCCGCGACGCCTTCGACTCGGGCTTCTTCCCGCGCGCCCTGGCCCGCTGGCCCCGGCATTATTCCAACGAGCGCCGCGCCCTGAGCGCCTACAAAAAGAAAAAGCATTCCGGCCCGGCGGCGGCGGCCATCGACAAGCGGATCAAGCGGTTGTTCGTCTCGGCCTTCCAGAGCCTGATTTTCAACGAGGTGCTCGCCAGGCGCATCGTGACGCTGGACCGGGTATTCGCGGGCGACCTGGCGCAGAAGACCGACACCGGCGGAGTGTTCGAGGTTCTGGACGCCGCCGCGGAGGCGCCGCGCGCGGCCGCCTTCGAGATCAGCGCGACCGGCCCGGTGGTGGGTTATCGCGGCAACCTCGCGGGCGACAACCCGTCCAGCCAAGGGGTCAACCCCGGCCTGATCGAGCGGGAGGTTCTGGCCGCCCACGAGGTGAACCTGGAAGACTTCCGCCACGTGGGCGCCTTGAAGGTCAAGGGCACCCGCCGCCCGCTGCGGTTCAAGCTGGACCACGCCAGCCTTTTGGGCGGCAAGGACGACCGGGGCGAATTCATGGAACTGGCGTTCGAGGCCCCCAGCGGTTGCTACGCCACCGTCGTGCTGGGCGAGATCATGAAAGACCCGGGACTGGAGTCCAATCCTTCGTAATGCGTTGACCGGCGCCGGAGTGGCCGCTATTGTGGTTCCGTAAGATCGCGGCATGGCCGCCCGTTGAAAATGGCGCGCGGCGGGACATTCATGACCAATCGCAAACCTAAAATTCTGGTGTTTCCGGCATGGTATCCCAGCCGCGAAAAACCTGTTTTCGGCGTTTTCGTTCGGGAATTGGCCAAGGCCTCGGCGACGATAGCGGACGTGGTCGTGCTCTGCAACCGGGGTTGCGGACCGACCCACGGCAAACTATGGACCCTGGAGGAAGAGCGGGACACGGAGATTACGCAAGGCATCCCGACCTACAACTTCTACACCCGGCACACCTGGCCGGTGACGCGCGCAACCTCGCTGTGGGCTTCCATCAAAGCGTGCCGCCATGTCGCGTCCACAACCTTCCGGCCGGACATCATTCACGCGCACGTGTTCGAGGCGGGATTCGAGGCCGTCGTGGCCGGTTGGACGATGGGCGTGCCCGTCGTCATTACAGAGCATTTCTCCGCCTTCCTGAGAAAGGGCCTTGGAAGATTTGACCGGTGGATGGCCCGGTTCGCTTTCGAGCGTGCCCGCATGGTCATGCCGGTCAGCCGGCCGCTCCAGGAGGCCATCGAGCAATTGGGCATCCGGGCGAATTTCCGAATCGTCCCCAACACCGTGGACACGGAGTTGTTTCACCCGGGCGCCTCGCCCCGACCCCAGCGCGCCGTAAAGCAGTTGATCACGATCTGCGGATTGGACGCCAGCGACAAGAAGGGCATCTCCCACTTGCTCCGGGGCCTGGCGAGCCTGAAGAAAATTCGCCAGGACTGGCATTGGAACCTGGTGGGCGACGGCCCGGCCAGGGCCAGATACGAGGATCTGGTCGGGCAATTGGGCCTGGGCGCGGAAGTGACCTTTCATGGAATGAAATTGAAATCGCAGGTCGCGGACATGCTCCGGGATACCGATATATTCGTATTGGCCAGCCTCTTTGAAACGTTCAGCCTGACCACGGCGGAGGCCTTGGCCAGCGGCGTTCCGGTGGTGGTGACCCGGTGCGGCGGGCCGGAGCATTTCGTCACGGCGGCCGACGGAATCCTCGTCCCGCCGGGCGACAGCGAGGCCCTGGCCACGGGGCTGGACCAAATGCTCCGCGAACATCGCAAGTATTCGCCCGCGGACCTGGCGGCCAGGTTGCGCGACCGGTTCGGCTTTGCGGCGGTGGCGAATCAACTGGACCAGGTCTACCGCGAGGTCCTTGCGAATTATGGCCCCAAGAGCAACGCGCCGCAAACGGCCTGACTATGCGAATACGAACAAGAACCTTCATCCTCATATTCAGCTCGGGACTGCAAAAGGTCACCACGCTCCTATTGCAGTTGATCCTGGCCCGGCTGATTTTCCCGGAATTGCTGGGGACCTACCGTCAGGTCTTCCTGGCCTACACCCTTCTGCTGGGCGTTCTGTCGCTGCAATTGGAGAACAGCCTCTTTTATTTCCTGCCCAAGCTTGGCGCCGATCACCGGCGGCCGTTGCTGACTCAGACGAGCGTCCTGGGCCTGACCCTGGCGGCGCTGGTCGGGCTGGTGATGTTCTTCGGGGCCCAGTTCATCGCCAATTTCCTGAACAACCCGTCGCTGGCCCCGCTGATTCGCATCATGGCGCTGTACCCGCTTCCGGAGGCAATGAACGTCCTGGTCCCGCCGTTCATGGTCAGCCTGGACCGCACCGTGGCGGCCTCCGTCTATACCCTGGCCCTCAACGTCGGCAAAATCGCCGTCACGGTGGTCCTGGTCGCCCTGCATTTCGACCTGACGATGGTGATGTGGGGCACGGTGCTGTCCTCCGCCGTCGTGGCCGCCATTTCCTGGACGCACATGTACCGCCTGTCCGAAGGCGGACCGGCCCGCCTGGATCGCAACCTGATTCTCGAGCAGCTCCACTACTGCTGGCCTCTATGGATCACCGTCGTCATCGGAACGATTACCGGCCTGTTCGACCAATTGTTGATCTCGAAATTCTTTGACGCGAGGATGTTTGCGACGTACACCAACGGCGCGTACGAGTTGCCGGTCATCGCCCTGATTACCACCAACCTGGCCGTCGCCATCATGCCCAACCTGGTCGTGCTGGCCGACCAGGGTAAAACGCTCGACGCCCTGGACCTCTGGCAGGAGGCCGCCCGCAAGTGCAGCCTGGTGATCTTCCCCTGTTTCGTGTTCTTCCTGGTGGTCGCCCCGGACTTCATGTCCGTACTGTGGGGACGCCAGTACGTGATCGCGACCTGGCCGTACTCGATGTCCGCCTGGACCTTTATGATCTACCTGCTCATTCTGCCCACCCGCATCGTGATTTTCGGCAGCATCTTCCGCGCCCTGGGCAAGACCAAGCCCTACGCGTTCTCGGCATTATTAGGCCTGACCACGGACGTGATCGTCGGCACCGCACTGGCCTGGGGCGGACACGGCGGATTCCTTTCGTACGTGGGCCCCACCCTGGCCGTCGTATGCTCCAGCGCCGTCATGTTGACCTACAGCCTGCTCAAACTCGGCCAGATCGTGGACCTGCCGGTCCGAAAACTCGTGCGATGGAAAGAACTCGGCCGAATCATGCTGCTCTGCGCCCTCTGCGGCGGTTTGATCCTGGCGCTGCCTCTGTCCTTCCTGCCGACGCTGGTCAAGCTGCTCGTCCAGGCGACCGTCTTTGCCCTGGCGATTATCGCGCTATTTTTCGGGACAAAGACGCTGCACCCGGACGAGAAAGACCTTCTCTTCATGCCCTGGAGAATCGTCAGCCGCTTAGGTAAAGGCGGCCAAACGTAGCCCGCCGCGGCGGGTGCAGCATGGGCGTCTCGCCCATGAGGATCACGGGCATCTTGCCCGTGTTTGTTGCTTCTTCTTTTGCACAATTTCAACGACAACAGCAAAGACACGGCCGGGACGGCCGGGATACTCATGGGCAAGATGCCCATGTTACGTTCGGATCAATTCACCATGTTCTGGCGGTAGACCTCCAGCGAGTACTGGAAGTCCGCGTAGTCCACGTTGGTCGAAATCGAGTGGTCCGAACCGTACACGAACCGCGCGCCTCGCCGCCGCATTCCCTGGATCAAATCCGTCACGCCCTTGCGGATCAGCCCGCGATCGTGGCTCTCCAAAATGCGGGCGTCCAGCCCGCCCACGAACGCCAGCTTGTCGCCGTAGCCCTCGGCGATGCGGAAAATGTCGTTGCCCGCCTTGACCTCCATCGGGTGCAGGCCGTCGAAACCCGCCTGCACGATCAGCGGCAGCGCCGGCTCCGTGAATCCGCACGTGTGAAGAATCACCGGCAGACCCTGAGCGTGGAAAAAATCCACCATCTCCTTGTAGTACGGAAAGATCAATTCCTCCAGCACGGCCGGGCTGCAAAAGAGCCGCTGCTTGTAGCCCAGGTCCTCGTACAGCCAGACGCCGTCGGGCTTGCCGCACTCGGCGATGATCGTGGTGTAGGCCTTCTTGTAAAGATCCGTGTATACGCGGTTGTAATCGTGAATCCACGCGGGATCGGTAATCAGCGAGGTGTACATGGTGAAGTCGCCCATGGCCGCCCGCATGTTCTCCCAGATGAACTGGGAGCCGTAGTGGCACCACTTGCCCTTGGCGCGCGAACCGGTCAGGTTGCGGGCGGTGGCCGGAAGGTCGCCCAACCGCTTGCGGTCGAACTCGCCCGCCAGCAGCGGGCGGTAATCGCGATCCCACACGTCGCGGCCGCTCATGGCGAAGCCGATGTGCTCGGGCGTGCCCGATTTATTCTTCCACCACTTGAGCTTGCCGCCGCTGCCGTTGATGGTGATCCGCCACTCGTCGGTCTCTTCGAGCGTCTGGCCGGCGTCCAGGCGCGGGTCCCAGGTGAACCACCCGCCGCACCCGGCCATGTCGAACCCGAAATGCTCGGTGGCGTCCACCGGTTCGCCCTTGTCGTTGGCGGGCATGCCTTGCGTGACCCACTTCTTGAGCGTGTCGCCCCAGGGCCCATCGGTCATGGGCACGTGGTCCGCCGGCCTGCGGTGCAGAAGATTGTCAATGGCTTCAAATGCGTTTTGCATGTTGTCCTCGCAAAAAGAAGTCAACCGCAGAGGTCGCAGAGAGAAAAAATTCAAACAACGAAGATTCGCATTGGCCGCTTCTTCTTCGCTTTTGCCTTATCTGCTTTCTCTGCGTTCTCTGCGTTCTCCGCGGTTAAATCTTTCCGTTATTTCTTGTCCGGCGCGTACTCGAACGGGCCGGCCGTGAAGCGGATGGGTTTCTTGTCTTCCGGTCGGCGGGCGCCGGTGACGTCGTAGGCGCCGGCCATGCGCGGCGCGACGAAGTCGATCACGGGCGAGCCCTTGACCGGGCGGAAGTCGTGCTTGGCGGCATCCACGAACAGCGGCTCGGCGATGATCGAGTGCTCGTCAAAGCCGGTCGCCTTCTGCCAGGCGGCCAAGTCGTCCCAGGTCCCGCCCTTGAGGTGCCAGCCCTTCCAGAAGGGCATCACGCGGTTGGGGCTGCGGAAATAAATGTTATAGTCCGCCACGTTGCCCGTGTTGACCGGGTCCTCTTCGGGCATGATGAGTTCCGGGCGGGTGTCCCAGGGCTTGTCGCGGCCGTCCAGGTCCTTGGGGCAGAAATCGGGATGGCAATTGTCCACCATCACGTTGCCCCAGACCACGTTGTTCTTTGCCGGCAGCCGCTGCTTGACGCCCTCGCCCCAGTCGCCGCCGCCGCGGTCCACGCCGATGCACGCCACGCCGCTCATGCCGTTGTGCCAGAGCATGTTGTTGTACACCAGGCAGTCGGCGGAGTTGGACAGGTAAATGCCGCGCCCGTGGTTCTCGTAGCAGATGTTGTTGACGAACGTTCCGCGCGAGCTGACCTCGTACATGATCCCGTCGTTGCCGTTGTGGTGGCAGACGCAGTTCTGCACGCAGATCTGGCTGTTGCACCAATCGAACCAGATGCCCGGCGAGGCGAAGTTGTACGAGGCCAAGTGCCCGTCGAACACGATGTTCCGCAGCGTCGAGATCAGTTTGACCCCGCCCGAGTGCCAGCCGGCGTCGATCAGCAGGTAGTTGTTGTACGAGGTCTCGCACCCGATGAACCGGTGCCCCTCGCCGCCGCCCGAAATGCCCGCGTCACCGTTCCAGTTGAAGCGGCAGTGCAGGAACGTGTTGTATTTTCCGCCCACGCCCAGACCCATCCACGGGCCGTCGATCGCGTCGCAATCCTCCAGGATGTCGTAATTGCCGCTCACGCCGATGCCCGCGTGGTAGACCTTGATCCCGCTGACGTGCGCGAAGTCGGCGCTGATGCTGATGCCGCCGCGGACGGCCACTTCCATCGTGTGCTTGGAGGGGTCGCTGCCGTCGGACAGCCAGGCGTAGAGGCTCTTGGTGGCCTTGTCATAAAAATACTGCCCGGCCTTGAGGTCCTCGAGCTTGCCTTCCTTCTTGCCCTTCCACACTTCGGGCGAGCCGCCCCAGCCTTTGAGGCACTCGCCCAGGTTGCCGCCGCCGTCGCCGATCAGGTCCATCCGCTTGCCGTCGCAGAACAGCAGCGTGAACAGTCCGGGGGCGAACGGTTCCACGGTCACGTACACGCTGTCCTTGTGCTGCGTCCACTTGGTCAGCAGGTCGCTGCCCTTGAGGATCACCTCGTCGCCGGGGAACGCCGCGATGGTCGTTTTCTCCAGGTAATTCTTGCCCGCACCGAAGGCCGAATGACCCTCGGCCCCTTGCTTGACCAGCACGATCTCCTCGCGATAGGTGCCCTTCTTAATCCACACCGTGTCGCCGGGCTTGAGCACCTTCTGCGCCTGCGCGATCGTCTTGAACGGCGCCTCGGCCGTGCCCGCGTTGGTGTCCGCGGCCTTGGGGTCCGCCTGCGCCACGTAGTACGTCGCCGCCGAGGCCGACACGCTCATCACCAGCCCGGCCAGCACGGTCACGATCCATTTTTGATTCATCATTAGTGTTCTCCTGTTCTTTTCAAAACACAATCCGTCGTTTCGAGTCTCGGCTGATTCTGCCGACAAATGACCAATGACGCAATGACCAATATCCAACAGCCATCACCAAGCCCACAAAGAACACCAAGAGCACCAAGATGAGAAAAGAGAATTTCCTGGTAAGTTCTTTCATTCACTCCATGCCGTTCTTCGTGCTCTTGGTGCCCTTGGTGCTCTTGGTGCTCTTGGTGGATCCTTAATTTCACGCTTGGCGTGGTTTTGGCGACAGGGTATTCTAGTGGCCATGTCAGAGCCAACCCCAACCGGCGCGCACGCACAGAAGGACATTGAAGATTTCCGCCGCGACTGCGAGGCGATCCTCGCGCAGGTGCGGTCGGTGATCGTCGGCCAGCGGGCCGTGATCGACCAGGTGCTCGCCTGCCTGCTGGGCAGCGGGCACGTGCTGCTCGAAGGCGTGCCGGGGCTGGGCAAAACGCTGCTGGTCCGCACGCTGGCCGAGGCGCTGGACCTGTCTTTCTCGCGAATCCAGTTCACCCCCGACCTCATGCCCGCCGACATCACCGGCACCAACATCGTCGTCCAGGACCAGCAGGGCGACCGCATCGAAAAACATTTCCGGTTCCAGGGCGGGCCGATCTTCGCCAACGTCGTGCTGGCCGACGAAATCAACCGCGCCACGCCCAAGACCCAGTCGGCCCTGCTCGAGGCCATGCAGGAGCAGACCGTCACCGTCGCCCGCACGACCCACCCGCTGCCCGGGCCGTTCATGGTGCTGGCCACGCAGAACCCGCTGGAGATGGAAGGCACCTACCCGCTGCCCGAGGCCCAGCTCGACCGGTTCATGTTCAAGGTGCTGGTGGATTCCCCCGCCGTGGACGAGCTGGTGAGCATCCTGGACCGCACGACCGGCGGCAGCCTGCCGCAGGCCCGCAAAACCGTGGACGCCGCGCGAATCGAGCAGCTCAAGGCCCTGGTGCGGGCCGTGCCCGTGGCCGCACACGTCAAGGAATACGTCGCCCGGCTGATCAACGCCACGCATCCCGAAAGCACGCTCGCGCCGCCCGAGGTCAAGAAATACGTCCGCTACGGCAGCTCCCCGCGCGGCGCCCAGGCGATCATCCTGGCCGCCAAGGTCGCCGCCCTGCGCGACGGCCGAGCCAACGTCGCCTTCGACGACGTAGTCACCGCCACCACCCCGGCACTGCGACACCGCCTGATCCTCTCCTTCGAGGGCCAGGCCGACGGCATCGCCGCGGATGAGATCATCTCCAAAGTAATCCAGGCGCTGCCCCGGGAATAAGGGTGAGAAAAAGGGTGCCATGCCCAAGTCTGCGCGGGCATGTGAAGTTCGCGCGACTTCGATTGAGGATGGCGTGGCGACCCACTTTTTTTCGGAAAACGCTTGCAACGGTTCCGGAAAATCTTAGATTGAGGGCGCGTTCGTTACCTAACACATTCCGAAACGGATTTCACTGAACATTTATCGAGCTTGGAGATCGCAATGAACAAATGGATCCTTTCCGTGGCATTGGCGGGACTCTTGTTTTCCGCAGGGTGCGCGCCGACAACCTTCGTTCAACAGCAGTCAGGGTGGAAGAGCATCGAACTGCGGGAAGGATTGATTAAGAACTACGACGCCGCCTGGCAGACCGTCGTGGACACCATTGCACGCGATTATGACATCGAACTGGTGGACAAGAGCTCGGGCTATCTTCGGACGGCCTGGGCCTACGGCATCAGCGGCGGCAATGCCCAGAGATATCGTGGCCGGCTGACCGTGAAATTCTCGGATGTCAAGACCCCCGACAAAGTGGAAATCAAGACCGATGCCGCCTGGCTCTCCTCCGGCGGGCCCTTCTCATATCCCGGCTGGGTGCCCGGATATGACACCGCCTTCCAGCGAGACATATTCACCGCCCTGTCCGGAAGGCTGGGCAGGACCGTGCCCAAAGACTGACGGCGGCGGGCTCTCACTCTTCCACCACCACCGCGAACCGTTCGCCGGCGATTGTCACCTTCGCCGGCAGCGTGGTGTGAATTACTTTTTCAAACGGCCGGTAGATCGCCGCGCGGCCGCGATTGTTGCCGTCGAACTTCACGGTGGTTTGCAGGGGCTTCATGGCGTAATTCGCCAGCACACAGGCGCGCTTACCTGTTGCCCCGTTGCGGTGCGTGTTCCACTTCAGGCTCGGTTTGGGCGTGACCGTCGCTTCGAGCTGGTCCAGGAATTCGCCCAGGAAGATCGTGTCCTCGACCTGCTCGCGGACGCGGATGCACTCCTTGATGTACCGCGAAAGCTCGGCCATTTGCGGGTCGTCCATCGACGTGCTCCAGCGGATCGGGCCCACCAGGATCTGGTAGGCGTAGCGCAGGGCGCTGTTGACCGCGTTGTAGTCGTGGCAGGCGACGACGGCGAAATTCGGCATGAACTCGGGGAAGGTATATTTCAGGCTCGACACGTGGTCGGGGTTATCGATCCAGTTCCACCAGCAATCGGCCAGGGAAAGCAGGCGGTCCCAGCCGGACTCGACGCTGACGGCGAAATGGGGCACGAGCTTGCGGCACTCGACGAGCGTTTCGCCAACGCAGTCCAGCGCGCCCTGGTACATGGCCTGGTCCGGCGGCAGCGGGCAGGCGGGGTTCACGTCGATGTTAAACGCGTTGATCTTGTCGAAGTGTACGCCGTCGGCGCCGACCTCGGCCAGGCGGCGCATGTGCGAGACGATGATCTCGCGCCACTCGGGAAACGCCGGGTCGCACGAGCTGAGCGCCGGGGCGGTCAGGCCCATCCGCGCGGTCAGCGTGCCCATGCCCCAGTTCATGGCCGCCCTGGTCCCGTTGGGGCGAATGGCCTGATACTTGTGCAGCTCGCTCTTGAACCACGGCGTGGTGGTGTCCACCGTGTCCACGTTGGAGAAGAACACGACCTTCACGCCCAGCTTGTGGGCGGCGGCGATGCCCTTCCGCAGGTCCTCCCACGTGCCCAGGCGCTCGTCGGGCGTGTAGTGCGGATACTGGTTGTCGTGCCCGCCCCGCCACCATCCGCTGACCATGATCGTCTTGACGCCGAACTTCGCCGCCCCGCGCGCGAGCGCCGGGATGTCCTTGTACGTCTTGCAAATGTTGCCCTCGGGCAGCATGAACACCGTGTCCTGCACGGCCTGCTGACGCCGATACCAGGCCTCGGCGGGCTTTCGCAGCGGAAAGTTCGCCGTGAACCACTGGCGGTAGAGCTTGGCCGCGTCGTGCCAATCGCCCTTGTGCGCGCGGACGACGACGGTCGCGCTCTGGAAGCTCAGGCCCGGCGGCGAGAACGGCAGGTGAACCCAGTGCCACACCAGGCCGGGCGGGAACATTTTGGACTTGGCGGCGATCTCCTCGTCGGTCGGCCAGTTGGTACACTCGCGCAAGCGGGCGACCGTCGGGTGCATCTCCGCGTGGAACGCCTTGACGCGGGCCGTCGTTTCGTGGCAACCGTAGTACACACAGCGGGCCAGGCGCGGGTTGTACATGCACATCCAGGGCATGGACATGTTGGGGTACGAAGCGAAGAACTCGGGGAATCGCTGCCCGCCCAGCGCGCCGGGCCCGAGGCTCTCGGCGAAGCTGCGGAACAGGCTGGCCGTGATCGCCGCGTTGTACTCGGGAATGAGCGTTTCGGTCTCGGTGCGTTGGCCCAGCCCCATCAAGCCGCCCAGCCCGCCGAACCAAACTTCCGCCAGCATCAAGTCGCTGGGGTTGTCCACCGACAGATCCATGAGCACTTCCGGGCCGGCCAGGCGGATCGTCGCCTTCACCGACACCGGCCAGGAACCTTGCTCGTTCTTCAGCGGCCCGGGCCAGCATACTTCCAACCCGTCCTCAACCTCGCGGACGGTCGGCGAGCCCTGCTCGGTGCTGAGCAGGTAATTGACCTGCGGATTCATGTCCTTCATCGGCAGCGGCATCAGCAGCCGCCAGCTCTCCGCCAGCCGCGGCTCGGAAATCAGCTCCAACTTGCCCACTTTGTCGTACAGACTCGCGACGGCGCCTCGGGCGTTCAACTCCACGCGATAGAATTCATTTTGGGTTTTCATGCCCGACATTATTGTGTCGCCCTCTTGTCGTCCGCAAGGGCAAAGGAAAACGGGGGTGTCGGGCGCCGTGTCCGGGTGCCATGCCCAAGTCTGCGCGGGCATGTGCGCACCCCGTGAGTATCTCCGCGTCGAGCGCACATGCCCGCGCAGACTTGGGCATGGCACCCCGGAAAAACGGAATGCCTGATTCTCCGCGCGTGCTATAATCCCGACATGCGTCCGCTGATACTTTTGAGTTGCACCGAGATCACCAAGGATTGCGGCGACCCGTCGCGTCAGAAGCCGCACAACCTGCGCGACCCGGACACCTCCGATTGCCGCCGCGACGGTTTGCTGATGTCGTACGTTCGCGCGGTGGCGGCCGCCGGCGGCTCGCCGCTCTTGTTGCCCAACGCTGCCGACGCGGAGGCGGCCGAATCGGCCGTCCGCGCCTCGGCCGGCCTGGTGCTCACCGGCGGGGCCGACGTGGCCGCGGCGCTGTACGGCATGGAACCGCACCCCACCATGTCGGGAATCGACGACGCCCGCGACCAGACCGAAAAGTTCGCCATCGACGCGGCGATGCGGCTGGGCCGACCGATCCTGGGAATCTGCCGAGGAATCCAGGTCCTCAACGTCATCCTGGGCGGTACGCTCATCCGGGACATCCCCTCGCACCAGGAACACCCGACCGTCGCGCATGGCGGCAACGTCACGCATGAAATCGCGGTCGAGCCCGGTTCGATCCTTCACCAACTGTGGGGCCAAACCGGCGCCCCGGTCAACAGTTCGCACCACCAAGCCGTGCTCGCGGCCGCGCCCAACCTGCAAATCATCGCCCGCGCCGCCGACGGCATCATCGAGGCCGTCCAGGCCAAGGACGGCTACCCCCTGCTGGCCGTCCAATTCCACCCCGAACGCCTGGCCCACAAGGACGAGCGGTTCGCGGCCGTCTTCCGATGGCTAATCCAAACCACGGGACATTAGTGTTCCGCAACCCGTGAAATCACGCATCCGGGTGCCATGTCGTAGCGAAGCGAAGACCCGCCTGGGTGGGCCCAAGTCCGCGCGGGCATGTCCGCACCACTTGAGTATGTCCGCGTCGTGCGCTCATGCCCGCGCAGACTTGGGCATGGCACCCGGCTCTTTCTTTTCAATCCGAAATCTGAAATCTGAAATCCCGATTGGCCCGCCCCCTCGCCGAATCTTACATTCCCAGCAGTCGCATGAGTCGGAAGCAAGGTTCTCTCACACTGGAGGCAACGATGGACGTTCGGGCATGGACACAAAACCTGTCGGTGGGCTACATGGAGATGGATCGGCAACACAAGCACCTGTTCGCCCAACTCAACGAACTGACCGACGCGACCAACGACATGTCGCTGACCCTTCAGGCCCTTAACCGCTTCGGCGACGCCATGTTCGACCATTTCGCCTCGGAAGAGCGCTACATGGCCGCCATGAGCTACCCGGACCTGAATTCCCACCGCGTCGCGCACCGGTCGTTTGCCCGGCTCTTCGCGAACGTCCTGATGCGGGTCCAGTCGCATCCGTCGCCGGCCTCGGTGCAAGAGGCCCATCAAACGCTGGGCGATTGGCTGACACAACACCTCCTCGATACGGACCTCCGCCTGGGCAAATTCCTCGCCCGGAACATGGAAATGATGCAGGCGGTGTCGTAGGACGCATGACAAGGCCGGACGAGAATTGCGGATTGAAAGACGAAGAAACGCTTTACGGCGTCACCACGAACAAAAAAAAGGGGACTGGCTCCGACGGCGGCTGTTTTGCCGTCGGTGCCTGTCCCCTTTTTTTGCCTGGGCGTCAGCGAGCGCCCGAAAAAGGGGACATTCAACTTTTCCCCTCCGCCTATGGGAATCGCAGATCATTTTGGCTCTTGCGCCCAATGACGGATGGCTGCTGGGGAAGAAGGGAAAAGTAGAAAGTCCCCTTTTTCAACACATGCATTTAAATCACGGCATAAACAACATTTAACCTTGATTTTACCAGCGGAACAAGTAGTGACTTTCTCTCCAAACCCCCTATTTTAAGGCAAATCCTGACTGCAATGTACAAAAATGTGAACTCCAAAGTGTAC
>CAZYDC010000057.1:0-1432 GCA_964646065.1 uncultured Planctomycetaceae bacterium
AAATAACTTGAAATATGCCCTCGTGCTCTTGCCGGCGGTCATGCTCCTGGGTTGCCAACAACCGGAGGTCCGGCAGCGCGGCCTGAACTATTACCTGTCCTCCACGCGGGATCTGCGGGCCGTCGGCCGCGTGGCGTTCGTGGAACTCTCGGCGGAGGATCGCGGAGGGGCCGTCGCCGCCGACACCACCGACGAACTGGCCGTCGCGCTGCGGGACAACCGCCTTTTCGCCGTCAATGTCATCCGTTCCAGCGACCCCCAGTACGCGAGCATACCGGCGGACAGCCCCAGCGGGCTGACGTTCGAGCAGATCGCGACGTTGCACAAGGAACTCGACTGCGACGCGGTCCTGATGGGCGCGATCACGACCTACCAGCCGTATCCTCACATGCGCATGGGCCTGCAACTCAAGCTCCTGGACCTTCGTTCGGGCCAGCTCGTCTGGGCGATCGACCAGGTGTGGGACACAGCCGACGCTCGCCTGGAAGAGCGATTGAAAAAGTTCTTCAGCAAGCACATGCGGAAAGACTACGAACCTCTGGGATACCGTCTGGCCTTGACCAGCCCGCGCGCCTTCGAGAAGTTCGTGGCCTGGGACGCGGCTTCGACTCTGCCCCAGAACGAACCGGAACCGGAAAAAGGCCCGGAGAAGTAAATGGACGCGACTTTAACAGCACCGGATATATTTTAAGATTTCTTCGTTGAAACGCTTAAGATGTGAACGATCGCATCGACAATAAGTATGACGGAACTTTAGGAGCACAAGGTGAGAATCGACGGAACATCAGGTTTGGATGCACGCGGACCTCTGGACGGCGAGAGCGCGGTCAATCAAGCCGCCAAGCCTTTGGTTGCAAAGCAGCTTCAAGACGATCAAGATCAACAGTTTAAGCCAGTCACCTCCAAGTACGTTCAAGGCGCGATGCAGTCCCAGGATATCGATACCAAGGCCGTGGAGCGGGCAAGCAATCTGCTGGCTTCGGGCGCCTTGGACACCCCGGAGGCCGCCCAGGCCACCGCCGATGCCATGGTTGACTCCGGCCTGTAACAGGGCCGAAAACCTCCCCTTAATTTAGCGTCACCCCCAAAAAAACAATATTTTGATATTGTTTTTTTATTTTCATCAGGTCCCAATGAACACCCCCAAGTTATTTATAACACGCATGTTACGTTTATTACTCATTACAGTCATATTAGCAAGTCATACATTTTATACCTGAGTTACTTAAGTTACCCAGATTGCCATCGATAATCTCCCGTAGACGAACGGATGCGGTGTTGACCGCACGTTCTCTTGAAAACCAAAAAATGGCGCGTGTGCGAGAAAACAGCAGACCCGTGGAGGTCTGCGGCCATGGGAACTGTCAAAGGAGATACGTAGATGCTTTCGATCAACACCAACTTGATGGCGAACAACGCCGCACTGAACCTG
>CAZYDC010000057.1:1532-14775 GCA_964646065.1 uncultured Planctomycetaceae bacterium
ACGTCGCCGTCCTTCAGCAAGGCTCGCGTAACACTCAGGACGCGATTTCCATGCTGCAGACCTCCGGCGGCGCGCTGGGCACTGACCAGAGCCTGCTGACCCGAATGGCCCAGTTGGCCGAGCAGGCCTCGACCGGCACGTACACCGACGCGCAGCGCACCCTGATGAACAACGAATTTCAGCAGGACGTTACACAGATATCGCAAAACGCCAGCGCCGCCAATTTCAACGGCGTCAACGTGCTCACATCGGTCGGCACCGTCACCTTCAACACGGGCTTGGGAACGGCCAACACGATTTCCTTTACTGGCGCGGATATGACGGCCAGCGGGCTGGGCCTTGGCAACACAGGCGCCCAAAGCACCGAAACCGTGTCGGCAGAGGTCGTGGACCCCAACGCAACCTACTTGACCGGCACGACCGGCGGCGGCAACTTCGCGTTCCAGTTCGGCGCCGAACCGGCTGTCACCGCCAGCTTTACCGATGGCACCACGTATTCGCTGAATCAGATCGCCAACGTCATCAACACCGCCTCTCAGACGGCCAGCAGTTACAACGCCGCGACGGTGGTCGACAACAACGGTATCTACAGCTTGCAACTGTCGGCCCAGAACGTGGGCGTCTCGGTCTTCAACAACACCAGCAACACTCAGGGAGCGCGAGGAGGCTCCTTGGGCGGTTACTACGGGACTGTCGGCACGGTCGCGGCGGGCAGCGTTGATATTTCCAACGCGGGCGATGCCTCCAATGCCCTGGCATCCGTCAACACGGCCATCAACAACCTGAACACCTACAACTCCACGCTGGGCTACATGTCGAACCGCTTGAGCGCCGCGGCCGACATCGTGAACGTCCAGGCCCAGAACCTCCAGGCCGCAGAGTCCGGCATTACCGACGTGGACACGGCGACCGAGACCTCGAACCTGACGCGAAATTCCGTGCTGACCCAGGCGGGCATCGCCATGCTGGCCCAGGCCAACAGCCTGCCGCAGATGGCCCTGAAGCTGCTGCAGTCGTAAATTAGCTCTTGATATTGGAAGGTGGTTCCGGAGACGGACCGCACCCACGTTCTGACCAACCGGAACACCTTCCAACCGTAAACGCAGGAGTCTTTGGAGTATTCCAGAGGCTCCTGCGATCTTTTTTATCCTCATGCGTCTCTCCGTCTTAAGTTTCCGCAATCCTGATCGATAATGCATGGCAGAAGCAGGAATGCATCGGCTAAGGAAGGCGTAAAATGTCGATAACATTGGGCACAGGAACATCCAGCAGCGGCATCAACTTCACGGGACTGTCCTCCGGGTTGGACACGGACTCGATCGTCTCGGCGACCATCGCGGCGGACTCCGGTCCGCTGAACACGATGACCAGCGAGCAGACCGCCGTCCAGTCGCAGGAAAACGCGATCACAGCCCTGACGACCGACATGACGGCGATTCAGACGGCGGCCAACGCCCTGCGAAACGCCACCGCGCTTCAGAACACCACGGCCTCGTCGTCCGACTCGTCGGTGGTGACGGCCACCACCAGCGCCGGGTCCGTCGCCGGAAGCCACACCCTGGTGGTGAACCAATTGGCGTCGGCGGAGATGATGATCCAGAATAACAGTTTGGGCGACTCGACTGCCCTGGTGGGCGCCGGGACCTTCAGCTACACGTATAACGGCACCACCCGCACGATCCAGACCAGCTCGAGCACGACTATCCAGGATTTCGCCAACCAGATCAACGACGATTCGAGCAACCCGGGTGTGACGGCCTCCCTCCTGAACAGCGGAAGCGGGTACTACCTTTCGCTGGGCGGCAACAGCACCGGCAAGAGCAACGCGATCACGATCAACGACGCGCAGACGACGCTGAGCGGTTTCCAGACGGCGGACATGGGCGTGGTTCAGACGGCCCAGGACGCGCAGGTCCAATTGGACAACTGGCCCGCCACCGGTTCGGGGCAGTGGATCACCCGAAGCTCCAACACGATCTCGGACCTGGTGCCCAACGTGACGTTCCAGCTTCAGGGCGTCAGCCCCGTGGACAGCTCCAACGGGACGTCCACGCCGACCCCCACGACGATTTCCATGACTCAGGACACCTCCGGGGTGGCCAGCGGCCTGACTAATTTCGTGACCGCCTACAACAACATGGTTACCGACCTGGCGACCTACACCACCTACAACAGCAGCACGAGCACCGCCGGGGCCTTGGATGGCGACCCGGTCAGTTCCGTGCTCAACAAGATCACCGACGCGCTGACGACCACCGTCCCGGGCTTCACCTCCGGCAGCGACACGTTCACCATGGCCGCGCAACTGGGCCTGTCGTTCGACAAGACGGGCAAGCTCTATCTGGACAACACCACGCAGGATCCCGACACCTCCAGCAGCGCGATCAGCCAGAACTACAGCGCCGTCCTGGCCTTGGTCGGCGCCCAGAACGTCGGCACCAGCAACAGTTCGTACGTCAGTTTCTCCAGCGCCGCCAGCACCACGGCCGCCGGCACGTACGACGTGCAGGTGAATTACGACGACTCGGGAAACATCACCACGGCGCAGGTCCGTCCGACCGGGGATTCGGCCTGGCAATACATGGACATCAGCGGCAACACGCTGACCATGACCAGCGGCACCATGGCCGGTTTGACGCTGACGGCAGCGCCCGACGGGACCACCGGCGCGCACACGCAGACGGCAACCGTCAATGTCAAGGAAGGTTTCGCCGGGCAGATCTACGACGCGGCCACCGCCGCGCTGGACCCCAACACGGGCATCCTGCCCGGGGAAGCAAAGCAGTTTAAAACAGACTACACCAACTATACCACCGAAATCGCCACCGAGCAGGCACGACTGAACGCCATCCAGGCCTCCCTCAAGACACAGTACGCAAACATGGAGACGACCCTTACCCAGATCGACAGCCAGACCGCCGGTTTGCAGGCCCTCCTGGCCCAGTTCAATAGCGGCAGCAACTTGTTGGCCTCCAGCACCGGCTCCAGCAGCGGCAGCAGCTCCAGCTCCAGCAGCAGTACCTAATAATAAAGGTGATTTGTGAATCAAACCGCCGCATACAAAACGCATACGATCACCACGATGCCGCCCGGCCGCATCGTTGTCCTCCTCTACGACGCCGCGATCAAGTTTCTCAAGCAGGCCCAGATCGAGCTGGAGGCCAAACGCTACGCCGAGAAGGGCCAGCGCATCAACAAGGCCGTCGACATCATCTGCGAGCTGCGAAGCTCGCTGGACATGAATGCCGGCGGCGAGATCGCCGTGAACCTCGACAAGCTCTACGACTTCATGGTCCGCCATCTCGTCTGCGTGGATCCGGTAGAGCAAGCCCAGAGGATTCGCGAGGTTATCGCCATTCTCCAGGACCTCAACGAGGGCTGGAAGACGATAAACGCCTGAGATTTTTGCCCCGGCGACCGGTCCCAGACCGTCGCCAAAGCATAATGGGTACCTATTAGAACCTGCCGGGAAGCCACCCCAACGCGTAGGCGGCTCATTAGAACGCGCCGGGAAGCCACCGGAACCCGTATGCCCCTGTTCTATCCGGTTCATAAAATCATAACTAGCTGTCAATAAATATGTTATCAATTTCAATCCCCCTATTTTGCACGTCTTTCGATTTTCACCGCTCAAGTTTTGCATAGGGACTCTCCTTTGGTGGCGGCCATGAATGGCCGCAGTCGGCCGCGTGGTCAGTTGCTTCATGGTCGCTCTATTTAATCTCTCTTTCTCGCATCCTTGCCGTTCTCGGTTATCCGTGAGACCGGAAACCGACTACCGGATACCGTAACAGCGAAGAATCTTCTCTTCACGGTATCCGGTCGCCGGTCTGACGGTCTGACGGTCTGGCGGGCGCTACGAGCGCCTCCACCCTTACCCGTTGTGAACAGTTTGGAGTTCACATTTCTGTTCGCAAGAATTCCGCAACGACAGATAAAGGACTATGGCCAAAGGAAATAAAAAAGAATTATTTTGTTTGAACCCCCCGGATTTAATGTACACTTTGGAGTTCACATTTTTGTACATTGCAGTCAGGATTTGCCTTAAAATAAGGGGTTTGCTGAAATAGTCACTACTTGTTCCGCTGGTAAAATCAAGGTTAAATGATTTGCATAGCGTATCTTAAATCGCTTTCTGCTTTTAGCTTTCAGCTTTTAGTTTTTCTGGACACGAACGGGCTGTCCTTCTCGAAGAACCGCAGCGGGCGGTCGCCCGCCTTTGCCAAGCCAATTCTGCCCGACACGCCGATGCGGTCCGGCTCGACTCGCCGGCCTTGCAAGAGCATCAGCGGCGGCTTGGACAAATCGTGGCCGTCCAGGTCGAGGTCGATGGCCATCGCCTGAGTCAGCTTGCCCGGTCCGCTGGCCAGTTGGCGCAGGCGATGAACCGGCACGCCGCGCAGCTCGGCCATGACCTCGATGCCTTCGAGCGGCTCCAGCGCGCGGAGGAGCACTCCCTCCGCGGTGCCCGGTTTCTGCGCCACCACGTTCATGGCGTGGTGCATGCCGTACGTGAAGTACACATACGCCCGCCCCGGCGGGCCGAACATCGACCGGTTCCGCGGCGAAGGGCGCGGCACGCACGTGCCGTCCTTGAGCACCCGCACGCAGTGGCACGCGGGGTCGCCTTGCAGATAGGCCTCTACCTCCACGATCCGCCCGACCAGCCGCACCCCGCGCCGGCCTCGACGCAACCGCCGCACCAAGAGCGCGCCCAGCAGTTGCCTGGCCACCTCCACGGTCGGCTGGAGAAAGAACGATCTGGAAAATGCTCTGCCGCTCATGCTCATCGCCCGTCCAGTCTACCCTCCTCATCGAACGGCAACAACCATCACCAAGAGCACCAAGGACACCAAGAGCACCAAGAAGAACGAGATAATTCACGGACAAGAAAAAGCCTTTCTGTCCGCTTGCCGCTTAGCATCTTCTTCTTCATTCTTCTCTGTCTTTCTTGGTGTTCTTAGTGCTCTTGGTGGTAGGTCGTTTTTCCACGAAAGTCGATGCGCGAACGGGAGGCCGGTTTTGTTATAATTCTAAATTCCACGGAGGTTCGTTTCAGAGATTCGGAGGACAGCAAGTGAGAGGCCATGAGAGGGTTTGTTGTGCTCGGGTTGTTGACGGTTTTGGTTTCGACGGTGATGGGACGGGATTGTCTTTTTGACGCGATCGTGGAGGTGGAAAGTCAGGGCGATCCCGACGCGGTGGGCGACGGAGGAAGGGCGCACGGGCTGGTGCAGGCCTGGCGCGGGGCCTGGCAGGACGGATGCGAGGCGCTGGGTGTCGACTGGGATTACGCCGCCGGCGTTCGCGACGCGTACAAGTGCAGCCGCATCTTTTATGCGTACACTTCCAGGTACGGCGCCCAGAGCGACCAGGAGCGGGCCCGAACCTGGAACGGCGGACCCAGCGGCAATGACCGAAAGGCCACGCTGCCCTACTGGCACAAGGTGCGCCGCGCGATGAGAAGGATGGAAGAGTAAAGCCTCCGTTATGGGTGGCGGCCATCCCTGGCCGCCACCTCCGGACGCGGCGGCCAGGGATGGCCGCCGCGCAATAATCCGCGTAACTGGACGAGTAAAGAGTTATTGACATCCGCTTACTCCGGGCGAAAGATAGAGCATGTCTGGGGCCGTTGGGACCAGACAACATTGTTCTTTAGTTGCGCGGGAGTAAGACATGGATACCGTGGTTTCAAAATGCCCGGAATGCGGGAAGGCGTACGATGTTCCGGCGGATAAGTTGGGAAAGCTGGCCAAGTGCAATAACTGCTCCACGGTTTTCCTGACGACCGCCGCCGGCCTCGCGCCGCCCATTCAGGTTTCGCCCAACCAGATTCCTCCCGTCCAAACGGTCGCTGCTCCGCCGCCTTATCGTGCGCCAATAGTTTCGACGATGGCCGCCGCCGCCGCCGGGCCGGCGGCCGGCAACTGGTTGGCTGCGACGGGGGCTTTGGTGCTTATCGTAGTGGCCTTTGGCGTTTTCTTCATGTTCGGCGGAAGAGGGTCCGACAGCGGGCATCCGCGCACTGCGCCGGCCCGGATCAGCAAAGCCCAACCCGTTCCAGGCGACGAGATCGCGGTGACGCCGTCCGAACTGCCCGCCGTCCGTCCGGTCAAGACCCTGGTGCTCTCCACGCTGTCCCCTCAGCCGATGTCGTTGCCGACCTATGAGCAGATCGAGGCAGCGTATCCGGTCATCAAGCACGCGCCATTCGACAAGGCCGGATTCAAAGCCGTGACCCTGCCGTTCCTGTTCACCAGCAAGGACGACGCCGGCGATCCGGCGGAGGCCTTGGCGTTTTCCTTCCTGATGTCGCACTCCCTGGACTGGTCGCCCGGGTGTTACTGCACCCGGCACGCGTACTTCGCCTTCAAACACGATGAGAAGGCCATGCAGGCCTTGGTTAAGAGCTATGACGATGAGGCGATTTACGCGACCATCCAGAGGTGGACTTCCACGCACGCGGTGGGCGGGACGATCACGGCAGGCAAGGACGGATACAGCGGAACGCTGGTCATCTACGACACCCAGAGCATCGTCCACAAGAAGGAATTTACCGCCCCGCGTGACTACTTCACGCTGTTGGGCGACATGACCGTGGAGGCCATGACCTTCCTGGACGAGAAGCCCAGCGAAGACCTGTCGAAATTCCTGCACGCCAGGCGATGCCAACCCCAATCGATCGTCGACCTGGGCAAGGCCGCCTTCCTGCCGGAACGCGGAGAGGAAGAGTTCGGTCTCTATGCGGACATCCTGAGGCGCGACCCGGGTTTTGCGGATGTCCGCTATTGGTGGGCCAACCAGAAGCAATGGAATGACGACGACCGGGAGTTCTATTATCGCCAGATCGCCATCGCGATGGACTCTTATCCTGTGCAGGGGACATTTGAACTTAGGGACGGGCAGAAGAAGTACCCGCACTTTGCCGCCTGGTTGGATCGGATCCGCAAACTTTCCGGTAAGGAAAGCCCGTTGGTGGTTCGCATCGAATTGGCGGCGGCGAACGGGGACGGCTTTAAGGGGACACAGGCCGAATTGAATTCTTTGATGGAACGTCTTAAGGGGGCGGTGGCCAAGTGTCCTAACGATTACTGGCTGGCCGCCGAATCGGCCTACGCGATGGGGTATCAGCCGCGGTTGGCTGACGCGGATACCAGCGCGGAGATGTTTGCCATCGCAGCGGGGAACAACTATACGACGGCCTTCGTAGACCACCATGACGCGGCGGACGGACTGATGTACATATTGGCGGAGGGTTGCGGCCGGAGCGATTGGGCGGCGGCCCTGGCCACCCGACATGGCGAGCATTGGCTGGCAGAAGGCGACAAGGCCAAATCGGCGGACTGTCTGGCGCGAGCCGGGTTGGCTATGGTCCAGTTGGGGCGGTACGAACAGGCGGCGGACGATCTCGAAAAGGGGGCGGCATCGCTCGAACCGTGCGGGTTGCGAAATGTGTCCGTGGCGAACACCGGGGCGGCCCTTGGACTTTCCGGACAGCGAGATAGGCTGGACAAATTCATCCAAAAGAATAGCCAGTTCGGCCAAGCGAACAAAATTCTCTGTGTTTGGAAGGGGTATCTGGACCTGCTGGACGGAAAGAAAGTCGACGCCGGCAACCTGCTGGCCCAGCCGCTTCCTCCGAGTTGGGATTTAAACACCATCAAAGTCCAACTTTGCTCGCAGGTGTATTATTTGCAGTGCGACCCCAAAGGCCGGGATGAACTGACGTCGGTATTGCGGGGCGAGCCGGAGAACCGGCTTTCATGGGCGCTCTTCGACGCCTTCGACCGGCGCTGGCCTGACCTGAAGTCCGCCGCCTTTTACGACTCCCTGGAATGGTTGCACGGCGAGGATCCATGGGTCACACAGGCCGTCGCCGACTTCCGCAAGCGCACGCCCAAAGGGCAGTACAAGACGGCCGACGAATTGCTCGCGATGCTCCGCGCTTACGAACCCATTCGCTGGCCTGAAACGGTGCGAGGCGAGGCCATGAGGGATCGTGATTACGACATCCTTAACGCAGCGCCTATGGGCGCCTTCGCGGCCGCCATTCACGGCCTGCTCGTAGCCAAAGATTACGCCAAGGCGAATGAGCTGGCCCTGCGGTTTCACCACCTGGTCAGCGCCGGACCTAACACGCTTTACACTCCCATGTACGCCAACCACCTTGTCTATCTCGTCGAAGCCGCCTCGCCCAAAAGCCCGCTGAAAAAGTAGCATGGGCATCTTGCCCATGAGTCTCACGGGCGTCCCGCCCGTGTCTTTGTTGTTGTAGTTGTCGTGGGAAAAACAAGAATGGAAACAGCCACGGGCGAGCCCGTGGGACTCATGGGCGGGACGCCCATGCTACTTCCAGAGACGCGTCAACCTCGTTTTCGGCCGATCAGGATCAGGGCCAATCCGCCTGCCAAGGCCACGCCGCCGATGATCGGTTCGATGGGGATCGTGTGCTCTTTCTCGGCCTCGACCTTGATGACTCCCGGGATATTGACGACCGGTTCCTTGGTGGTGTAGGTAATCCCTTTGTAGCCCAGCACGGCCACGCCGATAACAATCAGCACGATGGCGATGATCGTCTGCGTTTTCATGGTCCGCATCCTTTATATACCAAGACGGATCTCATCGATGGACGGGTGCCACCCTCAAGTCCGCCGCGGCGGATTGCTGTTGTCGCTTGAGGGTGGGCCTGAATGCCCAGACACCCTCAAGCAAGAACAGCAACGACCTTGCTTGAGGGTGGCACCCTTAATCTGTCGTTTCACGGGTGCCGGTAAACTCATTCGCACGTGCATTCGGATTTTTCGGCACATCCTTCGCAGCAGTAGGTCTTGTCGCCTTTCTTATAGCCGGCGGGGTCCGGCCATTCGCTTCGCGGCGTTCCGCACGCCGGACACTGCTTGGTGCTGGTCTTCTTTTCCGTCGTTTCCTGTTTGTTCGGCACAGTCGTTCTCCTAAAAAGTGTTCCTGTACGAGGGGTCCAAACCACTGGGAAATCATAGGCACGCACATCGCAAAAAATGTGGGGGCATAACCTGATTTCTCCGGAAGAGAGGCCCCTAATGCGACCGGATGTTCAACATTGAAAATCTTCGTGGTATCTTCGCCGTTTCTCCAGGCCCGTTCACGGGCCTTTTCTCGCTTCTTAGCGAGTGTAGCTCAGGGCCTTTGGCCCTGGGTGATCGACAGCCAAGAAACAGCAAACCGCAGAATATCGAACAAGGAACAGCAGAAGTAAGAAGTGAAGACACGGTCGGCGGGGTCTGTCCAATCGACATTCTGAGTTCCTTGTTCGATATTCTGCGGTTTTGGGTCGCCTAAGTGCGGCGTCCCAGAAGTTGGGGGTGGAAAAGATTTACTTCCAGGTTGTGTTTATTTCTTCGCCCCGTATGGGGCGGCAGATTTGTAGCCCACTGCGTCAGCGGTGGGTATATCGGTGCGTGGATCAACCAAGCCCCGCAGCGGGGCGACACTACGGTGCGGTGCGGCCTTCTGTCGCCCCTGGCGGGGCTCGCACGTTTGTGCGTCATGGTCCCACCGCTGACGCGGTGGGCTACAAATCCGCCGCCCCTGCGGGGCGATGAAAAAGCCACAGCAAAGAAGGAATGCATTTTCCTCCCCCTTTCTTCTGAGGCTGTGTACTAAGTCACGGCAACCGCTCAAAGAAGCACCCGTCAGAAGTTAATGTCACCTCATTCCGGGCCAGTCGCATCTGACCCTTTGCCGGGAATTGGCCGGGAAAAAATAAAAATATCTTCCACGGCTAGACACGGCCAGCCATGATGTTATAGATAGTGATTTTCAAAATGCAAAGATTTTCTAGATAACATCCAAAAGTGTGGTATAATACTTGGTGTGCGTTAGGGATGCCTCGCGGGGCTTGTGGAAGCCCGAGGCGGTTGTTTGACATCTGAGTGCGTAAGGAAAGACTGACGAGGAGTTGCGGATGAAAGAGTCGTACGGCCAAGACATAGCGAGGAGAATTGACGAATGGCGGTTTCGGAGTCTTCGACGCCTGTATGGGCCGATGGACGATTAAACGGCCGACTGTGTTGGACGTTGGAAGTTTGACGATGGAAGGTCAAAGTTCTTCTTGCTTGTTCAAGGCAGAGACGAACGTCCATCGCTCAACAGCCAGGGTCCAACATTGAACAAACATGCCCCCCAAGGAGCAGGCTACCAATGAAAAATCATCAGGAAAAACGCGCGAAAAACAATTTTTAATTCGTAACATACTGCAAATACATTGTTTGTAACTTCGTGAAGCTCGAAAACCGGGTTCTAATGGCTTCCCAACGGGTTCCAGTGAGCCACCAGCGCGTTCTAATGAGCCGCCGGCGCGTTCCAGTGGCTTCCCGGCAGGTTCTGATAGGTTACGAAGTTGGTACTTGGCCCGCCCAGAGAGCTTCGCAAGCCCGCCCTTGCCGCCCGCGCGCGTATCTGGTATCTTCAATGTACGCTCGCAATGCACGAATAAATCCATCGGAGAGATAAGACCATGACGGAACAGTTGGCATATGTGTTGATTACCCCCTACAGCCTGTACAAGAGCCGCACGGGCGGCATCATCGGGCGGCTGCTGGCCCACGCCAGGCTGGAACTGGTGGCCACGCGGATGTTCGTTTTCAGCGACGAGTTCGTGGACGCGTATAAGAAGGTCATCTGCTCGCCGGACATCGACCCGGTGATCGCGGAGGCCTGGCAGCGGTACATCGACGAGAACCTTCGCCCGAACAATCCCAGCGGGTATGTGCCGCGCTGCATGTTCATGCTGTTCCGCGGGGCCAACGCGGTGCGGCACCTGAAGGACGAGGTCATCGGGGCGTTCACCGACGAGCCGGTCGGCGACACGATCCGCGGAACGTTCGGCGACCTGATCCGCGACGAGAAAGGTCACGTCCGCTACTTTGAGCCGGCCGTGATCACCTGCCCCGACCCCAAGCTCAATGACGAGCACCTGCGGCTGTTCGCCCAGTACGCACTGAGCGACGGCGGAGTGATGGCCGGGCGGATCAAGTACGACCAGCCCGACGTGCAGGTCTCGCTGGTGATGCTCAAGCCCGACAACTTCGAGCGCCGCAGCCGCCGCCCCGGGAACATCATCGACGCGTTCAGTTGGACCGGCCTGCGGATCGTCGGGACCAAGCTGTTCAACATGACGGTCGCGCAGGGCGAGGACTTCTACGGGCCTCTGAAGGACATTTTCGTCCGCAAGCTCAAGGGCAACGTCACCAAGGAGATTTACGAGCGGCTGCACACGGCGTTCGCGTTCCCCTTCGAGCTGGCCGACGCGGAGGTGCTGAGCAACCACCTGGCCGAGCGCAACGCCGTCACCGAGTTCAACCGCATCGTGGAATACATGACCGGCGTCAGCCCGGACGAAGTGCCCGACCCGGCCGAGAAGAAGATTCTGAGCAAGGCCAAGTGCCTGGCCCTGCTCTACGAGGGCCCCGACGCGATCGAAAAGGTCCGGACCGTGCTGGGCTCTACCGACCCCAACAAGGCCGAACCGGCCACCGTGCGAAGCGACTTCGGCAGGGATCTGATGCGAAACGGCGCCCACGCCAGCGACTCACCCGAGAACGCCCTCCGCGAGCGGAAGATCATCGGGCTTTACGAATCCGAGAAGGACACCTGCGACATGATCGAGATCGTGAAAGGCAGCC
This sequence comes from uncultured Planctomycetaceae bacterium, assembly GCA_964646065.1. GTDB lineage: Bacteria > Planctomycetota > Phycisphaerae > SM23-33 > SM23-33 > CAZYDC01. The sequence continues at coordinate 13,196 of CAZYDC010000057.1, forward strand.
GATAGACGAGTATAGTGTAGTGGAAGGATCTATATGATGCCGGCTCCGCCCATAAAACGTTCTTTGCATCCACCGGACATTGGGGAAGCCGACTACGAAAAACGGTTGAGTTCTGACATCAGGTGGGCTATGGACGAGGCCAGCGAGTTTCTTGAAGGCAAAGGCGCGGTGCATCAGACATTGCGGAGAATAGCTCGCCGTTTGAATGAGTTGGGGATTCCGTACGCGGTGGTAGGCGGACTATCCTTGTTTGCGCATGGTTATCAGCGATTCACCAAGGACGTCGATCTCCTGGTGACCCGCGAGGGGCTTACGAGGATCCACAAAGAGTTGGAGGGTCTGGGGTATAAACCTGTCTTTCGAGGCAGCAAGAACTTGCAGGATACGGAGTCGCGCGTCAACGTGGAATTTCTGGTGGCCGGGCAGTTCCCCGGCGACGGGAAGGAGAAACCCGTTGCTTTCCCCGACCCTGATTTGGCCGCCGTGGAGATCGATGGGATAAGGTATCTCAATTTACGAGCATTGGTCGAACTGAAGCTTGCGTCGGGAATGACCAATTCGGGGCGGTTGCGAGATGTCACAGATGTCATGGAGCTCGTCCGGATCCTGAATCTGCCAAGAGATTTCTCCGAGCAACTCGCGCCGTTTGTGCAGCAGAAATACGTGGAGGTCTGGGAGTCCGTAAGGGGCGTTCCAAAACGATACATGCAGATTTGGAGAAACAAGTTCCTCACCATCAAGGCCAAGACAGTCGAAGACATGATCGCGACATTGCGAGGCGCTGCGGAAACCTTGGAAGCCATGCGGGCTGACGGCGTCACGCTTGGTCCGGATGGTGGGACGGCGGACGATTACGCTTGCCTCATAACGTCAGATCCCGAGGTTGCCAAGAAGTACGACATGCACGAAGAGTCGGAGTTCTGGGGAGAGGACGAGGATCAGGATGAGCGGCCCGGGGAGGAACAGCAACCGCCGGAGAAATAATCGCGTGACCGTTTTTCGCCCGATGCTCCGGGACCGAATGTCTTGTTTCCTTTACAGGAGTAGTCCTATTTCCGTCACGATCGAAACGCTGGTCCTGGGGCCGCTGATAACCAACTGCTATGTCCTCCGCGACGGCGAGGCGTGCTGGGTGGTCGATCCGGGGCTCTGGCCGGTTGAACTGCTGGACTTCCTGGAGCGGGAAAAGCTCCGGCCGCAAAAGGTCCTGCTCACTCACGGTCATGGGGACCACATCGCCGGGATTGGCGATTTGCGGGAGCGGTTCGACAAGATCGTGGTCGCCTGCCCCGCCGGCGATGCGGACATGCTGACCGACGCGGCGCTCAACCTGTCAGGCAATTTCGGGATGCCGCTGACCGTCGGGCCGGCGGATGAGTTGATTCATCCGGGCGATCTGCTGACGTGCGGCCGCAGCGAGTGGCGGGTGCTGGACACCTCCGGTCACACGGCCGGCGGGGTGAGCTTCTATTGTGAAAAGAGCGGCGCGGTGATCGTGGGCGACGCGCTGTTCGCGGGCAGCATCGGTCGGTGCGACCTGCCCGGCGGCGACATGGCCCGCCTGGTGGCCAACATCCGCA